>NZ_JBSHAY010000030.1:0-112195 GCF_053611725.1 Streptomyces sp. NPDC054783
GTCTCCGAGGTGAACCTGTCACCCGTGAGCTGCATACCGTCACCCGAGTCCCCCGCGAACCGGATGATCACCCGGTCCAGGCGCCGCACATCCTTCGCGGGTGCTGTGCCCGTCTCGGGCAGCCCGGTCGTTTCCACAGACATACGTAGGTCGGCTCCTGTCGGTCCGTGACGAGTCTCGCGGTGGCACCGGATAGTGCGTACACCTGAGCGCGAGGCTAGTGACGGCCGTTAGAGGGGCACTCGCGTCTGCCCGGGTGCGTCAGATGCCGTCGCCCGGCCGCTCACCGGCGCTGGATCCGACCACGGCCAGCACCGGCGGCGTGGACGGCACGGCGCGCAACGCCGGTGCGGTGAACAGCGGACGCGGGACGCGGGCGGGCCGCGGGAGCTCCTCGGCCACGGCGTCCCGGAGAGCGTCGGCGAACAGCTCGATGTCCTCGGCACGGTTGTCGGGGTGGACGGAGGCGCGTACGGCCGTGACGACACCGCGCCCGGGCAGGTACAGCGGGGTCTCCTGGGCGACCGTCTTCCATACGACGACTCCACGGTCCGCGAGGCGGCGGCGCACCAGTGCGGCCGGCAGTTCCTCGTGCTGGAAGGTGACGATGCCGGACTGGGCCCGGCCGGGGGCGATCAGTTCGGTGCCGGACGTGTTCTCCACGGCGGCGCGCAAGCGGGAGCCGAGGTCTTCGGGCGCAGGTGCGGGCGCGGGCGCGTGCAGGGCCAGGGCCGCGTTCAGCGCGGCGGCGGCGGCGCCGTGCGGCGGCACGAGCGGAAGGCCGCCGTGCGGGGCCAGGACCTGGCCCCACTGCGGTGCCGTGTAGGCGAACCCGACGGACTGCGGGCCGCGCAGGAAGCGCCAGCCGTCACCGGTGAGCAGGTGGCAGCCGATGCGGGCGACGTCCACGGGGAGTTGCCCCACGGCGTACGAGGCGTCGACGGCGTACAGGCTCCGGTGCGGGGCGAGGATGCGGCCCACGTCCTCGACGGGGTTGACGATGCCGCAGCTCGCGGGAACGTACGGGACGCAGACGAGGGCGACGTCGTCGCCGATGTGCTGCGCCATCCATTCCAGGTCCAAATCCCCGTCCGGGCGCAGCGGTACGACCTCCAGCCGGCAACGGGTGCGGGTGCGCAGGGCGAAGAGGGCGGTGAGGTTGGCGGCCGACTCGTAGGGGGTCGTCCAGACACGGTCGCGCGGGCCGATCGGGAGCCGGGACAGGACGGCGGCGAACGCGTCGGCGGCCCCGGTGCACAGAACGGTGTCGCCGGATGGCGCGCCGAGCAGGGTGGCCAGTCGCTCGTGGATCTCCCGGTGCAGGACGTCGTCGAGGTGTTCCTCCAGCTCGTACGGCCCGTACCGGTCCTCGAAGCGCGTCCATTCGGTGAGGGTCTCGAGTACGGCGGCGGGCATGCGGCCAAGACCGGCCGAGTTCAGATGGACCCTTCGTTCGCCGTCGGACATCGCGTTCATTGCCGGGGCCTCCCCCCGTGACTGAGGAAATGTATTGCCTGGTTCTTGGCAATACCTTGCCTCCACGGGTGGGGAGTTGGCAACATCGGGCAACATCGGCTCAGGCGGGGCTCTAGTTGAGGGTCCGCAGGCAAGGAACTCAGTCATTCCCGGCTCTCTTCACCAGGAATTGCCAAGCGTTGCCAGAGCGTCTTGAGTTCTGCCAAGAAACCACGTTTCCCCAGCTCAAAGCTGCTCTCATCCGGCAACTACGCCGCGTGGTCCGCTCCCTTGGGGCACTTCTGGTGGCAATCTTGAGCAGAAATCCACCCATTCCCCAGCGATCCACGAGATTTGCTTGCCAATCTTCTTGGCAAGAGGTTGCCAAGCAACGAACACGGAATTGACACCGAGGAGCCCGCCATGAACCGCATCGCCCGGATCGCCACCGTCGCCGCCGCCATCGCCGCCACCGCCTTCTCCACCGCCGGTGTCGCCTCCGCCCAGCCCACCGTCGACTGGCCGACCGCCACCTCCGCCTCCGCCGCCACCCCCAACGTCGACTGGCCGACCGCCGTCACCGCCTCCGCCGCCACCCCCAACGTCGACTGGCCGACCGCCCCCGCCACCGCCATCACCGCCTCCGCCACGACCCCCAACGTCGACTGGCCGACCGCCCCCGCCACCGCCATCACCGCCTCCGCCGCCACCCCCACCGTCGACTGGCCGACCGCCGTCACCGCCTCCGCCACGACCCCCAACGTCGACTGGCCGAAGGTCGCCTCCGTCTGATCCGCACCCCGGGCAGCCACGCCCGCTTCCCGTGACGCCCCCGCCGGCCGCCGTGCCGCAGCGGGGGCTTCGGCGTTTCCGGGGTGGTCTCATCTCCGTCCCCGCACCACCGACGCCATCTCGCACGGCACGCCCTGCCCGCCGGCGACCCCGTTACTCGCAGGCAGCCGCCACCCTGCGGGCCGTCTGGAACCCCGCCCAGCAGCTGGGTGCGGAGGGGCGATTGCCCGGGGCCGCGCCCCTGCGCGGCTCACCGCCCCGCGCCCCTTTCGCATGCCGTGGCAAGCCCGCCAGTGGCGCACTTGGCAACCCTCACCCCTGGGCCTGGCAACAATCCCGGCCTCGCCACCTGCGACTCCACTACCGCTCGACCGTCCCGAGACGCCTCCTCAGGCCGTCGTTGCCAGCATTCAGGCAAGGTTTTGCCAAGCCGGAAGGCGCTGTCGTAAGGAGCGGGTGCTGATGTCCATCTCCGGCCTCATCGAGCAGCAGGTCCAGGAGGGCCCCGACGCGATCGCGGTCCACTACCCCCAGCACGCCGACGGCCGCGGCGCTCACCTCACCTACCGCGAGCTGAGCCGCACGGCCAACCGCCTCGCCGCCCACCTGCGGGCCCGCGGCATCGGCCACGGCGACCGGGTGGTGACCTCGCTGCGGCCCGGCCCCGAGATGGTGACCGCCTTCCTCGGGATCGTCCGGGCCGGCGCCGCCTACGTCCCGGTCGACCCCGCCGCCCCGGCCGAACGGCGCCGGCTGATCGTGCGCGACAGCGCGGCCGCCGCGGTCCTCGCCGAGGGCGCGGGCGCCGCGGACTACGCGGGCCTGGACACGATGGTCGTCGCCCTGGACACCGAGGCCGCCGAGATCGCCCGGCGCTCCGACGCCCTGCCCGAGCAGACCACCGGACCGGACGACGCCTTCTCCGTCCGCTGCACCCCCGGCACCCCCGAGGGCGTCGTCGTACCGCACCGCGCGGTGCTGGACCTCGTGCGCTCCACCGACCACCTGCGGCTGACCCCCGCCGACGCGGTGGCCCAGGCCGCCGGCCCCGCCTCCGACGCGGTCGCCTTCGAGGTGTGGACGACGCTCACCGCCGGCGCCCGGCTGGTCGGCCTCGGCACGGACACCGTCACCGACCCGGGCCGCTTCCAGGACGCCGTCCGCACCCACGGCATCTCCGTGATCCTCCTGACGACCGCTCAGTTCAGCCTGATCGCCCGGGAGCGGCCCGCCGCCTTCGCGCCGCTGCGCACCGTCCTGTTCGGCGGCGAGCCCTGCGACCCGCGCCGGGTGCGCGAGGTGTTCGCAGCCGGCGCCCCCGGGCGGCTGCTGCACGTCCACGGAGCGGCCGGGACGACGGCGTACGCCACCTGCCACGAGGTCACCGAACCCGCCGAGGGCGACCGCACGATCCCGATCGGCCGGCCGATCGGCACCACCACGGCCGTGGCCGTGGCCGCCGACGGCACGCCGGTCGCCCCCGGCGGGTTCCTCGAGGACCGTTTCACCGGCACCGACGGCCCGCTGTACCGCACCGGCGACCTGGTACCGGCCGGCCCCTCCTCGGCGGCCGCCGAGGAGGACGCGCAGATGACCGAGTGGAAGGAGATGGACGAGGTGCTCCACGACGACGCCGCTGCCGCCGGTTTCGGCGACGACTTCACCGGCTGGAACAGCAGTTACGACGCCCTGCCGATCCCGCTGGAGGACCTGCGGGAGTGGGGGAACGCCACCCTCGACCGGATCCGCGAGCTGCCGCGCCGCCGGATCCTGGAGATCGGTGCGGGCACCGGGCTGCTGATGGCCCACCTCGCCCGCGACGAGGAGGTCCACGAGTACTGGGCCACCGGCTTCTCCCCCGCCGTCGTCGCCGCGCTCACCAGGCGGACGGAGGCCGACCCGGTTCTGAAGGAGAAGGTCCGGCTCGACTGCCGGGGCGCCGAGGACACGAGCGGACTGCCCGCCGGCCACTTCGACACGATCGTCGTCAACTCGGTGATCCAGTACTTCCCGAGCCTCGCCCACCTGCGCACCGTCATCGAGCGAGTGCTGCCGCTGCTCGCCCCGGGCGGCTCACTGTTCCTCGGCGACCTGCGCAACCTCGACCTCGCCCACTGCTTCCAGACCGGTATCGCGCTCGCCCGACCGGGCGCAGCCCGGGGCGACCGGGAGGCGCTGCGCCGCACGATCGACCAGCAGGTCGCCACGGAGACCGAACTGCTGCTCTCCCCCGCCCTGTTCGACGCGCTCGCCCGGGACCTGCCCGCCGTACGTGCGGTCGACGTACGCGCCAAGCGGGGCCGGCACCACAACGAGCTGACCCGCTACCGCTACGACGCGGTGCTCTCCACCGCCGAGCCGGTCGCCGACCTCACCACCGCGCCCGTCCTGCGCTGGGACGGGGACATCGCCGGCATCCCCGGCATCGAACACCGCCTGACGACCGCGCGCCCCGCCGTGCTCCGCCTGGCCGGGGTGCCCAACCGCCGGGTGCACGACGAGTACACGGCCACGCAGTCCCTCTTCGACCCCCTGGAGAGCATCGACCTCGCGCCGCAGGACGCGCCCGCCCCCGACCCGGAGACGCTGTGCGAGACCGTCGAGCGCCTGGGCTACCGGGCCCTGCCCACCTGGGGCGAGAGCCCGGACCTCCTCGACATCGTCGTCGTCGACCCCGGGCAGGTCTGCGCGGGCGCGCTGACCGGCGTGTACGCGGCACCCGTCACCGAGGCCGAAGGCTGCGCCAACACCCCGACCGCCGGCGACCGCACCGTCGCCCGGGAGGTCGCCCTGCGCGGCCGCCTGCAGGAGCGGCTGCCGGACCACATGACCCCGTCCGCGCCGATGAGCCCGGAGGCCCTGCTGATGAACGCCGACGGCGAGGCGGACCACGAGGCCCTGCCCGCGCCCGCCCGCAGCGCCGACCGCCCGGGCACCCAGCCCGGCACGCCGGTCCAGGAGATCGTGCGTGACCTGTTCGCCGAGGTGCTGGGCCTGCCGCGGCACATGGTGCACGCCGAGACCGACTTCTTCCGCAGCGGCGGCCACTCGCCGGCAGCGGCCCGTTTGCTGTCCCGGGTCCGCGAGACCCTGGGCGCGGACCCGGGCAGCCGGGCGTTGTCCGACGCGCCGACCCCGGCCGCGTTCGCCGCACTCGTCGGCGACGCCCCCGCCGCGGTGACGGGGCCGGGCGGTACGGCAGGCTGCAGCGCGGAGTTCTCACTGCGGCTGCGCGGCACGCTGGACACCCGCGCCCTGGAGGCGGCCCTGGTGGACCTCGGCCGGCGTCACGAGGCGCTGCGCAACTCCCGGCTCGGCTCGGCCGGCACCCGGCTGCGCGCGCTGGCCGCCGACGACCACCTGCTGGAACTGGCCCTGCCCGCCGACGCGGTCGACCCGTGGTCCCACCTGCCGCTGGCCGCCGAACTCGCCCGGGCCTACGGCGCGCGGGCCACCGGGGACACCCCGCACCGCTCCCCCGCCGGACTGGACGCGGCACCCCGCGCGGTCTTCGGCGACCTGCCGCCCACCCCGCTGCCGGGCAGCGCACAGCAGGCCGGCGGTGCCTCCTACGGCACCCTGGAGACCGAGCTGGACGCGGAACTGCACGCGCGGCTCACGCGGTTGGCCGCCGAGCACGGCACCACCCTGTTCATGGTGGTGCACGCCGCGCTCGCCGCCCTGCTGAACCGGCTCGGCGCGACCGGCCCGGTCACCGTGGCCACCGCCGTCCCGGCCCGGGACACCGCCGCGCTGCGCGAGGCCGTCGGCCCCTACGGCCGGGTCCTGGCCCTGACCGTGGACACCTCCGGCGACCCGGCCTTCACCGAGCTGCTGCGCCGGGTCCGCGAGCGGGACCTGGCCGCCTACCGGGACGGCGAGGCGGCGCTGGCGGCGCTGCCCGGCGGGATCGCGCTGACCGTGCTCCAGGAGTGCGCGGGCCGGTTCGAGGCGGCCGGACTGTCCGTGGAGGCCGAGCACCACACCCTGCCGGTCCCGGCCACGGATCTGGGGCTGACGCTGACCGAGCGGCAGGGCCCCTCGGGCGCCCCGGCCGGCATCACCGTGACCGCCGCCTTCCGCCACGAGACGGTCGGCGAGACGGCCGCCGCCTCCCTCACCGGTCAGCTCACCGCCGTACTGCGGTCGGTCCTCGAGGCGCCCGCGACCCCGCTCAGCAGGCTGCGGCTGCTGCCCGGCCCGGCCGCCGGGAGCGGGGTGTGGGCGGGTGCGGACGTGCAGCTCGCGGAGCAGGACGTGGCCTCGCTGTTCGCGGCGCAGGTGGCGCGGGCCCCGGGAACGCCCGCACTGGACGGCCTGGACTACGCCGAACTCGACGCGCGCTCCGACCTGTTGGCGCACGCTCTCATCGAGCACCAGGCCGGTCCGGGCACCTGTGTGCTCACCGCCCTGTCCTCACCGGCCGGGTTCGCGGTGGCCGCGATCGCCGTGGCGAAGACGGGAGCCGCGCTGCTGCCGGTCGACCCTTCGCTGGACCTCGCCGAGTCGCTGCGCCCCGCGGTGCTGCTGCTCGACGAGACCGCGGACCTGCTGCTGCCGGCCGTGCCCGGTGCGGCCCGGCTGGTCCGCGAGGACGCCGCCGACCGGCTGCCGCCGGCCGGGCACTGGCCGGTGACGGAGGCCGACCGGACCCGGCCGCTGCGCAGCGACGACCCGGTCCTGCTGCTGCCCGGCGAGGACGGCACCGTGGCGGTGGGCGGCGAGGCCGTCACCGCGGCGACGCCGGCCGCACCGGCCGACGCGGCCTGGCTGGTGCGCGGCTACCCGGACGGGGACGCGGCGATCGGGCTGCTGAGCGCGCTGGCCTGCGGCGCCCGCGTGCATGTCCCGGACGGCTCGGTCACCCGGGACGTGCCGCACGAGGTGCTGGGCTGGCTGCGCCGGCAGGGGGCCCGGGTGGTGCTGGGCGGCGCCGACGACGTGCTGTGCGCCCTGGTGTCGCTGGCCCGGACCGAGGGCGCCGAACTGACCGTGAGCGGTGGCTGGGCCGAGGGCAGGCTCGTCGTCGAGCACGTGCCCGGCGCCCCGGCCCGGCCCGCCCCCGGCCACCGGGCCTACCTCCTGGACTCGCTGCTGCGCCCGGTGGCCCCGGGCCGGACCGGTTCCCTGTACATCGCGGGCGCGGGCGTGGCGCAGGGCTACGTCGGGTCGCCCGGGGCCAGCGGCGGACGGTTCCTGCCCGACCCCTTCGGCGGGCCGGACGGCACCACTGCCCGCATGTGGCGCACCGGCCGCGCCGCCCGCCTGGACGAGGACGGCAACCTGCGGGTGCTGGACGGCCCGGCCCACGACGACCCGTTCGCCGACGAGTTCGCCACCTTCGTGGTGCTGGCCGACGCGACCGGCCACCGGGCGCTGTGGCCGGCGACGGCCGCCGTGCCCGAGGGCTGGTACGAGACGCACACCGAGGACCTGTACGAGTTCTGCCTCGACCACATCAACGACCACCTGGGCGAGCCGTTCTAGTCCGGTGGCCGAACCGGCGGGCGCGCTGCCCGGCCGGCCATCGCGCCCGGCGACTTCCTCGAACCGCGGCGCGCCTCGCACGCTCCACCGGCCAGGGCCTGGCAGCGGGTCCTTTCGGGCCCGCACGGCCCCGAACCGGCGGACCTCGGCGTCCTGTTCGGCGCCGGCGAGTGGTGCGGAGCGCTGCACGCCCGGCGGGCCCGCAACGGTCATCGGCAGCGGAGCCGGAGGTCACACGGCGGTGCCCCGTTGCGTGGCGGACTGGGCCAGGGACTCGGCGAGGATGCGCCAGATCTGCGCGGCCAGGTCGATGTTGGCGTCGGCCTGGGCCTGCTCGGCGAGGGCGCGCAGGCCCTGGATACCTCTGTCGTCGCCGGAGCGGATGCCCAGCTGGTGGCGCAGGATGTCCATCTGCACCCGCTCCCGGTAGGTCATCCGGGGCTCGGCCTGGGCGAGTTCGCCGAGCAGGGCACGGGCATCGTCGTACCGGGCGGTGACGAAGGCCAGGTCGGCCTTGAGCGCGATCAGCTGTTGGCGCAGTCCGGGCGTGCCCACGAACGCGAGCGCCGACTCGGCTGCCGTGACGCACCGTTCGGCGGCTTCGGGGTCCGGCGGCAGCTTCTCCAGGTGCAGCCGGCCGGCCGTGAGCCTGAGCCTGAGCCACAGCACCAGGTCCTCCCTGCTGTCGAACTTCTCCAGCGCCTCCTCCAGGTAGACCTGCGCCGCGGCGTGATCGCCCTGCCGGACACGGACCACCCCCGCGGTCCACATCGCCTCCGCCCACAGCGCGTCCGACCGGCCCGCGACCAGCTCGACCAACTCGTCGGCGTGGGCCCGGGCGTCCGGCGTGCGGCCCGCCTCGCCCTCGACCGAGACCAGGGCCAGCAGCACCGCCGCGCGGTCCTCCACGTCCAGGTCGTCCTCGCGGGCGAGGTGGTGGGCGGTCATCGCGGCGTCGAGAGCGTCGTTGATGTCACCGAGCGAACGCATGCAGCGGGCGAGCCGGGTCAGCCCGCGCACCCGCAGCGCGGTCAGCCCGACCCCGTCGCCGAGCTGCACCAGCTCCTCCAGGTACTCCCGTTCGCCGAGGTGGTCGCCCTGGAGCCGCCGCTGCCCGGCCAGTTGCCACAGTGCCTGCCAGCGCAGCACCGGCGCCTCGTGTCCCTCGGCCGCCAGGGCCTCGCGGAGCGTCTCCATGGCCGCGCCGGAGCCGGTGGAGGCGACCAGCGACAGGGCGTTGGCGAGGGAACCGCCCGCGGGCTCCTCGAAGTCCGCCACGTCCAGGCCGAGCCGTTCGGCGAGGTAGGCGACGGCCCGCTCGGTGGGCTGGCGGGCGCCGGACTCCAGCCGGGAGAGGTATCCGGTGGACATGCCGTCACCCGCCAGCGCGGTCTGGGACAGTCCACGGGACTGGCGCAGTTTCCTCAGACGACTGCCGAACGCGGGCTGCTGCAGCATGTGACCATTCCCTGGGGACGGACGAGTGGGGGGTGGCCGCGGCGGGACGGGCGACCACCGGAAGCCGCCACGAGCGTAGGGGCCGGGCAAGAGCCGGGCAATGTTTTGCCAGGCGCCGTGCCCTGGACCTCGTGCGAACCTCACGGGGCTCTCATGCGTTCCTCAAGCGGTTCTCCAGCATTTACGAGCAGCATCTCAAGCGTCGGTGGCGGTGCCTGCGCACCAGCCCGCCCCCATGTCACGGGAGCTGGTCCCGTCCGTGTCCAGGGAGTCGTACATGAAGCAGTCGGTTCCTGCCCGCCACGCTGCCCGGGAGGGCCGCGCGGGACGACCGGGACCGGCGCGCGGTACACCCTCCGACGACGACATCGACTGGCCTTGAAGTGCTCTCCCGCGCCTCCCGGCCAGGCGCGAGCCCGGCGCCTCAGGACCGGGCAGGTGACGCGCCGGCTCGTTGCAGGGCCCTCGCCAGGTCCCGGGGACCGTCCGGATCGTCGCCGGCGCCGCCGACCACGACCAGGGGGGTGCGTGTCCCGGGCCCCGTGACGTGCCGGGCCAGTTCGCAGGCGAGGGCGCCGGAGCCGGAGTACCCGCCGAGCACGAGCCGGCCGGGCGAGCGGGCCAGCCGGCCCAGGGCGACGGCCGGGTCGGTGTCCTCGCCGGCGGTGAGGCGGAGCGCGGTGAGCGCCTCCGGCCCGCGGTAGTGCCGTACCAGCTCCCAGTGCCCGGTGCGCGGTGCGCCCGGCACGTCGACCAGACACACGGTTGCCGCCGTGGGCGCCGTCGCACCGCGCAGCGACGCCAGCGGCGCCGTGTCCCGGGCGGCGGGACCGTCCGGTACCCGGGGCGTCACGGCGTCCGGCAGCCGGGCCAGCACGTCACCGACGGTGGTTCCCTCGGTCGCGGTGTCCGGCAGCAGGCGCAGCAGGCGCACGGTGTGCGCCAGCAGTGTCCGGGCGGCCCCGGCGTCGACGAGTCCACGGTCGTACACACAGGTGAGCATGAGCGCGCGGCGGGCGTCGTGGCCGGCGCGCAGCCGCAGGGCGTACCCGGCGGGCGATCCGGCGGCCTCCTGTTCCTCCAGGCGGATTCCGTGCGCGGCGAGCGTGTCGCCGTAGCCCTCCTCGGGACGCGGACCGCAGTCGAAGGCGAGCAGGCCGCCGGCCCGTGCCCCGCCGCCGTGGCCGGGGTCCGGCGCCCCGGCGGCGATCCCTTCGTACGCGGCCATGTCCAGGACCCGGTCGCGCAGTTCGCGCAGCAGTCCGGGCAGACCCAGCCCGGCGTCGACGGAGACCGTGACGGGCAGGGCGTTCTCGAACGGGCCGGGGATGCCCTCGATGCCCTCCAGGAGCAGTCCGCGGCCCGGAAAGTCCAGGCCGAAGCCGACGACGGCGGGCCGGGGCGCGGCGCCGGACGCGCGGTACAGCAGCATCGCCCACACCGCCTGCAGCACGCTGCTCTCCGCGACGCCCCAGTGGGCCGCCCAGCGGGCCAGGTGTGCGCTCTCGGCCGGGGACAGGGCGGTGCGGTGCACACCGGTGCCGCCGCTGCCGGCGGGCGAGGCCGGGACGGTCCGGGTCGGCGTCGAAGCGGCCGGCCGGTGGGCGGGCCGGCGCCGGAAGTCGCCGGCCGGGCCGAGGTCCCGGGCGCCGTACCAGCGGGCGCAGTCGCCCAGGTCGGGACGGCGTTCGCCGCCGGGCAGCACCCCGTCGGCGAGGTAGGCACGGCAGCACTCGCGCATCAGCAGCCGGACGCTCCAGCCGTCGAGCAGGGCACGGTGATAGGTGAGCAGTATGTCGGTGAAGGGCGCCGCCGCGTCCGCGGGGCCGCTCTCCAGCAGCGCCACCCGCAGCGGCCCGGGGCGGCGCAGGTCGAAGAGGCGGGCCCGCTCGCGGGCGAGCAGCACGGCGCGCCGGATCACCGTGCCGTGACGGTGGCGTACGACGTCCAGGGGGCCGCGGTCGAAGACGACGGCACGCGGTCGCGGGTCCCAGATGAAACCGGTGCGCAGCACGCTCTCATGCGCGCCGACGGCACGCCAGGCCGCCTCGAAGCGGGCGGTGTCGAGGGGGCCGTACCAGCGCCAGACGACCTGCTCGACCTGGTGGTCGGGCCAGGCCAGGGCCTCGGCGAGCCGCTGCTGCTGCAGGGGGGTGACCGGTTCGGTGCGCGGCAGCGTCCCACAGGGCAGGCCGGCCGGTCCCGCGAGGGGCCTGGCGCCTGGACGGCCGTCGTGGCCCGGTTCGGGGCCAGCGGTGAGCAGGTCGGCGAGCAGACCGACGGGATAGGGCGCCGACGCCGCGGTACCGCCGGGGAGTTCGACCGTGTGCAGGTCTGGGCCGTGTCGCAGCAGCCGGGGCTCCGGGTGCCGGACGCCCGGACGGATCTCCGCGATGCGGTGCAGGGCCCGGTGGAAGCAGGCGGTGTCCAGTGGCCCGTGCAGTTCCAGGGTGCCGTGGGCACCCCGCTCGGGGTCGATCACCGCACACACGCCGACAGGCCGGACGTCGTTCATCGCCTCCCCCTTCCCCAGGACAACGGGACGACCGCTGCGGAACGGAAGGCCGCACCGCGCGCGCCCACGACGCCCCGCGGAACCGCACCGCGCACACCGCCGGCCTGGACGTCCCGCGGGCATACGGCTTCGGTCCCGGCGGCGGCACGGGCCGGCCGATGTGGCGCTCTCCCATGGCCGTTTCCTCCCGTTCAGCCTCCTCACGCTAGCCCTGTGGTGTCCCGTCCGTCCGTTTTCTCCAGCGGCCCGCGAACCATGCCCGACCTGCGCTCGTTCGCCGGGGACGGCCCTCGCGTCCCGTGCCGGGCGTCCGCCCGTGGTCAGCGGCGCCCGCGTGCCGCTTCTCCGCCCGGCGGCTCCAGCCGCAGGCACGCCTTCCCGCCGAGCGGCGAGGGCTCGTCGGGGTTCTCCCGGCCGGGGGCGCACCGCGGGAGCCGGTCGCCGGGAGCCGGTCGAAGCCGCCTGTGCGCAGGGCTCGTTCGGCGCACAGGTGGCGCCGTCCCGGCTGTGGCGACAGCACGACGGGGCGCGGGTCGCGGTGGTCGCCGGGGAGGGTGGGCGAACGGCACGGTCCGCCGGAACTCGGCGCGCGGCGGCTCCCGGTCCGCCACCTGGCGGCCGCACCACGACCGGCCCGACCGCCGGTCCGGAGGGGAAGGCACGGCCGTGCCCCCGTCCGCGTCGGCCACGAGGGACCGGCCCTTCAGGGCCGACCGGACCGCACCCGCTATTACGCCGTAATAGCCCGGCCCCGGACCACTCCGCCACCGCGCCGTAACAGCCCGGCCCCGGATCGGGGCCGGCCGCGGTGTACGCCGTCCGAGGGCGGTCCTGGGCACGCTGAACTGCTGTGCCGACGCGCAGCGTTGCCGAAGAATTGCCGATGAGTTGCCGCCGAGCGGGTGCCGGTCAGCTCGCCGCCGCCCGGGGCACCAGCATGTCGTGGTAGTGAGCGACCCGTCCGGCCGAGTCGAAGCCGAGTTCCGCGACCAGCGACCAGACCGCCCGTCCGGCGCGCGCTGTCGCCCTCAGCACGACGACGTCACCGTCGGCGAGGACGCTCTCGGCCGTCAGCCCCAGTCCCTTGGGCAGCGCCCGCCCGCCCGTGCCGGCGAGACCGGCCCAGTGCCGGGTGAGCTGGTTGACCTCGCCCCGGTTGCCCGCCGCGACCAGCGCGAGGACGAGTTCCTTGTTGCGCTCGCGCAGGCTGCGAGCGGTGAGGAGTTCGTGCAGTACCCCGCTGAGGGGCTCGGTCAGCGCAGACACCATGACGAGGGGTCCTTCCTCATGGTTCGTCATCCCGCACAGCTGTCGCGGACACCATGCCCACCGCTGCTGGAGAGGGGGTGGAGAGCGGGTGCAACGTGGTGCGAACCGAACCCTGGCCTCGCGCGTGCCGCGTTCCGCAAGGTGTACCGCAGGCTCCCGGTTCCGTGGCCCCGCACGGGCCGTCCGTCACGCCGCGAACAGGTCGAACGTCGAGGAGCGGCGGGACCCCGCCAGCACGTCCAGCTGCGGATCGACGGCCAGCATGGCCTGGTGCATGCGCTGCAACTGCGGCGAGGGCTCCACGCCCAGTTCGTCGATGAGCCGCATGCGCAGCCGGCGGTAGACCTCCAGCGCGGTGGCCTGCCGGCCCGACCGGTACAGCGCCACCATGACCTGCGAGTGCAGGCCCTCGTGGTGCGGATGGCGGGCGGTCAGTTCGGTCAGCTCCGCGATCAGCTCCGAGTGGCGGCCGAGCCGCAGATCGGCGTCGATGCGCCGCTCCACGGTGACCAGCCTGCTCTCCTGCAGCCGCATCACCTCGATGTCGAGGACCGGCCCGAGTTTCACATCGACCAGGGGTGCGCCGGTCCACAGGTCGAGCGCCGCGCGGAACCGCGCCGCGGACACCTCGTCGTCCGCCTCCTCGAACGCCGCCTGTCCCTGCCGGACCAGCTCCTCGTACTGGTGCACGTCGACACAGCTTCTGTCGATCTGCAGCAGATATCCGCCGTGCCGCGTGGCGAGAATGTCCTTGGCCCCGGTCGGCACGCCCGGGCCCATGGCCGTACCGAGCCGCCTGCGCAGTTGAAGTATGTATGTCTGCAGGGTCGTCAGCGCGCTCGCCGGAGGTTCGGTTCCCCAGAGTTCTTCCATGAGCGTGGGAACGGGCATGACCCGCCCCGGATAGAGTGCCAGCAGCGACAGAACCTGCCGCGGCTTACCGGCCGTCGGAACGATTGATCCCCCGTTGACCTCGGCACTCAACGGACCCAGAACCTGAATCTTCATGGTGTCCTCCCCACTTCGTCGAGTTCCTTGTCCAGTTCCTTTTGGTGGCCAGAAATCTCCGCCGCTACGCACGCTAGCCGTGTCCGTGCCCCCCAAGCGTTTTTCTGTAGCGGCCCTCTAGCGGCACTCCAAGTGGGGTGTTGCACAGGGCCGTTGCCGTACCCAAGAACACATGCACCAATGCTGGAATTGAACTCTCGGTTCCGGTCAGGGATTTCCACCCGACGTCAATAGTGCGGTGGATTCCCGGTCTTTTCGGGGCAGCTCCTGGTCGTGGGCTGCGTCCACGGGCTCGGGCAGGGTGACGGTTTGCGGTGCGGCCCGGTCCCAGGGGAATCCGATGTGCAACTCCAGGTGCGTGACGGAGGGTTCGTCCGCGGGTACGGCCACCGCCGCCAGCACCTCGGGCACCGGCTCCAGTTCCAGGAACCGCCAGCGCCCGGCCACGTCGTCCGCGGGCGGCCGGAAGGCGAGCACCCCCCGGTCGTCGGCCAGGGAGAAGGAGAACTCGTCGAAGGGCAGCCCGAGTCCCAGTCCACGGGCCTTGGAGTAGGCCTCCTTCAGGGTCCACAGCCTGAGCACCCGGCGGTCCCGCTGCCGTCCCGGGGGCGCACCGGCCACCCACCGCTGTTCCTCGGGAGCGAAGGTGGTCAGGATGGTCTCCAGGGCCCCCGCCTCCCGGCCCAGGCCCTCGACGTCGACGCCGATGCGCTGCCTGCGGACGATCCCGAGCAGGCTGTAGCCGCCCGCGTGGGAGAGGTTGAAGTCCAGGTGGTCGCCGCCTCTCGGCAGGCCACCGGGCAGCGGCTGCAGGAAGGGACGCCCGCGCGAGGAACGCCAGATGACCAGCTCCGCCTCGGCGAGGCCGGCCTCCAGCGCCAGCGCCCGGCGGACCAGGGTGTGGGCGACGAGGTACTGCCGGCGGTCGCGTTCGAACAGAAACCGGGCCGCGGTCGTGTGTTCACGCTCGTCGAGCCAGTGCGAGGCCAGGGTCTGGGCGACGGCGGGCGGCAGGGCGTCGTTGGGGCACAGCCACAGCTTCACCGGGGGCACCGTCTCGTGGTGCGGTGCGGCCCCGGCGCTGAGGGACTCCGGTGCGGTGATGGTCATGGTGTCGTTTCGTCCGTCTCGGTTCGCCGTCCCGCTGCGGACGGCACCACGTCGCGGCTCGGGGCCGCCGGGGCCGAAGCAGGCCGGGAGCTGCCGGTTGGGTGGTGCCCCTGGTTCAGGCGGAACGGTCCGCCAGGAGCGCGGCGGCCTCGCCGACGCCGATCCGGTCGCCGCGTACCGCGTCCAGGAGCGCCACCAACTCCTCCTGGGACAGCGGAGGCCGCTTCGCGGACGCGGTGGCCGGCGGCTCCTGCCTCGCGCCCGCCCCGGCCGGCGCGCCGCTGCCGGCGTCCGGCGCCGCGGGGGTCACCGTGCCGCCGGTGCGGGAGGCGACATAGGCGGCCATGGCGGCGAGGCTGGGATGCTCGTGGACGGTGACGGGGCGTTCGTTCAGGCCGTAGGCCCGGTTGACGCCGGCGACGAAGTCGGCCGCCAGGATGGAGTCGATGCCCAGCTCCGCGAAGGCGGCACCGCCGTCGATCTCCCACGGGTCGCAGTGCAGGATCCGAGCGAGCTGCCGGCGCAACACCTGCAGCACCTCGGCCGAGGCACCGGAGTCCTGGACAGCGGGAGCGTCGTCGGCACCACGGCGGAGGGCTGCCAGGTGACGGGCGAGCAGCGCCGGCGTGGGGTGTTCGTAGAGTGCCGCGCCGGTGATCCGGACGCCGAAGCTCCGGGCGACGGCCGCGACGAACTCGACGGTGAGCAGGGAGTCCAGGCCGAGGACGGGGAAGGGCTGTTCGGGGTCGATCCGGTCGGGGTCGACGTCTACGACACCGGCCAGCACGGCCGTGAGCTCGGCAAGGATGTCTCCGTGGCCATCGGAAAGTGCCGTCGGCTCACTGGTCATGGTGGATGCCTCCAAGGATCGGCCCCTCGCGCCGGAGGGTCAGTGGGTCGGTGTCAGGGGTCCGGCGTGCGGGACCTGCGCGGCTCGGGCAGCGCGGGCCGGTGCCGCCGGGCCCAGTGCGGTCTCGGGCGCGGCCATCAGGATCGAGTGCTGGAGCCGGCGCAGCCGCGGTGACGGTTCCAGGCCCAGGTCGCGCCCGAGGGTGGTGCGCAGTTGCCGGTAGACGTCGAGCGCCTCGCCCCGCCGCCCCGAGCGGTGCAGCGCGATCATGAACTGGGCGTGCAGGTTCTCATGAGTGCGGTAACGGCTCGTCAGTACGGTCAGCTCGGCGAGTACTTCGCGGTGCCGGCCGAGCCGCAGGTCGGCCTCGATGCGCTGGTCGAGTGCGCACAGCCGGCTCTCCTCGAGGCGCTTGGCCTCCATGGCGAGCTGGACCCCGGTCTGCACGTCCGCGAAGGCGGATCCCGACCACAGGTCCAGGGCGGAGGCGAGGGTGCGAGAGGCACCCGCGAAGTCACCGGCGTCCATGGCCCGGTAGCCCAGTCCCGCCAGCCGCTCGAACTCCCGGACGTCGCTGGCGCCGCCGCCGGAGGAGAGCAGGTATCCGCCCGGCAGGGTGAGCAGCACGTCCTTGGCGGTACGGCGTTCCCGCTCGGCAGCGGGCTGCTGTCCGGTGCCGCGGGCCAGCGCCGCCGAGATGAGCTCGCGCAGTTGCAGCACATAGGTCTGCAAGGTGGTGCGCGCGCTGCGCGGTGGCCGGCCCGACCACAGTTCCTCGACGAGCGAGGCGACCGGCACCACGCGGTCGGCGTGCAGCGCCAGCAGCGCCAGAACCTGGCGTGGCTTCGGCGCCGTCGGGGCGACGGACACCCCGTTCTCCCTCACGTCCAGTGCACCCAGTACGTCGATGTCCACGCCGTCTCCCCTAGTTCATGTGTGCCGCCGGCACTCCACGATTTAAAAACAGCACGTACGGTATGTCAATACGAGACCGTGCACCCTGTTTTTTTGATCTTCAAGCGGAAGTGCAGCAAGCCTCGAAGACGGCCGCCCACCAGCCAACTCATCGGCTCACAGGTCAGCTTGACGGCCCGCACACCCAGCCACAGGCTGATACGTGCTCCCCAAAAGGGGAGAAATCGTCGGGAGAGAACAGACCACCAACCCTCTAAGAGCTACCAGTAAACAGACCACCAGGTTCAATGCCGGCTGCGCGGTCCCCGGTAGCCTCCCGGCCGCCACCACCAGCGCGGACCGTCGACCGGCCGCGGCTGTGCGTCCTCGGCCGCCGGCCGGCCGCGCAGGGCCAGCAGTACGACGGTCAGGGCGGCCAGTTCCTCTTCGGTCGCCGTGCCGCGCTCGACGCGCAGAGCGGGTTTCCCACGGTCCGTGTCGCCCATGCCGCCTCCCCTTTTCGGCCACCGTCGGTCATGGCGCTCAAGGGGTGCTCTCGGCCCGCTCGAACATGCGGCGACGCCACCGGTCAGGTGCTGCGCGCCCGCACCGCCCGCAGGGCCCGGGACAACGCCTCCGCGCTCTCGGCGGCACCGCCGACCCCGGTCATCACCACGGCCGGAACCTCGCCCGTCCGCTCCGCCGTACGCCGGGCGATCTCATGGGCGACCCGACCGGCCGGACCGGCACCGCACAGGGTCAGCCGCCGCCCGTCACCGAGCAGTTCCCGCAGGGCATCGGGTGGTACCGGCCGGCCCGTCACACTGAGCGACACGATGCGCTCCGGCCCCTCGTGCTCGCGCAAGAGCGCGTCGTACACACCGGGCGTGACGCCGGGGACGGTGACCAGGCACACGACGTCCGCCTCGGGGTCCCCGGCCCGCAGTACCGCGAGCGCGAGCCCGGTGCCGCCGGGTTCGGACGGTGTCACGCGGGGCACCTCGGAGATGCTCAGCAACCGCAGGGCGTCGCCGACGGTGAACCCCTCGTCCGGGTGCTCGGGCAGACTGCGCAGCAGTCGCAGGCACTGCGAGAGGGTGCCGGAGGCGTCGGCGTCGGTGAACCTGGCCCGGTCGTACAGGGCGGTCAGCACGAGGGCGCCCTCGGCGTCGTAGTGAGCGACGAGCGTGACCGGCAGAGTCGTGTCGCCACCGGCGCTCTGCGGCACGCCCACCCGGATGCCCTGCGCCGCCAGTTCGGCCCGCAGGTTCTCGGGCAGTTCGGGGTGGCTGTCGAAGCGGACGGTGGTCTCGGTGAGGTCGGATCCGGGGGCGCGCCCGCTCCACTCCCGGATCTGGTCGGCGCAGACCCAGGCGTAGGGGCTGAGGTCGAGCGCGGCGTCCCGCACCTGCAGCAGCAGGTCCACCAGCGGCGCGGCGGGGTCCACGGTGACCGTCATCGGCAGCGGGTTTCCCAGCAGTCCGGGGACGTCGGCCGCGGCCCGCAGTGACATGTCCCGCCCGGACAGGTGCACGCCGAAGGCCACCGGCAGCGGCCCGTCGGCCCCGGCCGCCCGGTACAGCAACAGGGCCCACACCACGTGCAGGGCGCTGCTCTCCCCCGCGCCCCGGCCCGCGGCCCAGGAGCGCAGCCGGGAGGTCTGGGGCGGCCTGAGCCTGCGCTGGATCCGGCCCGGCCCCTCGGTGTGCCGCGGTGGCCCGCCGGGGCGGCCCGGGCTGACGGCGGCGCCGGCAGGCGGTGCGGCCGACGCCCAGAACTCCCGGGCCCCGGCCGGGTCCTGGCGGGTCAGCCACTGGGCGTGGTCCCGGATGTCGGGCCGCCGGTCACCGCCGGGCAGCACGCCGCCGGCGAGGTAGGAACGGTAGAACTGCCGCACCAGCAGACGTGCGCCGCGCTCGTCGAGCAGAGCCCGGTGGTACGTCACCAGCAGGCGGGTGGGCGACCGCCCGGGCCCGGACGCGTCCGACGGCCCGTCGAGCAGGGAGACGCGCAGCAGACCCGGCCGGTACAGCTCGAAGCCGCGGGCCCGGTCCTGCCGCAGCAGTTCGCTCCAGCTGACGTCGGCCTGCACATGGCGTACGACCTCCACGACCGCGCGGTCGTGGAGCACCAGGCGGGCGGCGCCGGTCCAGTCGAAGGACGCCCGCAGCACCGCCTCCCGCTCGGCGACGGACTGCCAGGCGGTGATGAACCGGCTGAGGTCCAGCGGCCCCGCCCAGTCCCAGAAGATCTGCTCCACGTGCCGGCCGGGGCCGCCCTGATCGCCGACCGCCGCCGCGAGCAGTGCCCGCTGATGCCCGGTCACGGCGATGGTGCCCGCCGCGAGCGGCGCCAGCAGGTCGGCCAGCAGGTCGTCGGTGAGCGGCCCGCCGGGTTCGCCCGGGCCGCGGCGGGTGAGCCGCAGGAGATACCGGCCGGAGCGCGCGGCGTCCGGTACGTCGTCCAGTTCGACGTCGTACGCCCGATGGCGCTCGGCGACGCGCGCGGCGACCGCCTCGGCATCCGCGCGGCCCAGTCCGCACAGCTCGAAGACGAGCGGCGACCAGGCCTGCGTGCCGAGCGGTTCGTGCACCACGGCGAGGACGGCGCCCCCGTGCGAGTGATGACTCCTCATCCGCTCCCCGGCGCGCCGGACACCTCTGCCGCAGCAGCCGTGTCCAACACCCCGACCTCCTTTTCGAATCGTTTCTGCACAGCACGTTCGGGCAGGGCCGGCCAGCCCCGCCCGATACGTCCGCTCATCCCTGCCCGGGGCTTTGCCGCCCCGGAAAACCGATGACCCGGGTGCCGTGCGGCGGCTCCGCCGAGGGCGGCCGCCCCGGTTCGTCCGCGGATGACCGGGCCCGTGTCCCGCCCGGCGCCGCCGGCGCGGCGTCCTGCCGGTGGGCCTCGCTCACCAGGAAGCGCTCCTCGACGAGATGGGTGGCAAAGGCCCACTCCCCGGCCGTGTCCCCGGTGAGCCGGACGGTGCCCGCCGCGTCCCGCCCGAAGCCGAACGCCGAGAACCGGCGCCGCATGCCGTGCCCGAGCGCCTTGGTGTACGCCTCCTTCAGCGTCCACAGGCGCAGGAACCCCTCGGTGCGCTCCTCCTCGGGCAGGGCCGCGAGCAGTTCGGCCTCCTCGGCGGTGCACACGTGGTCGCGCAGGGCCTCGAAGGAGATCCGGCGCCCGGCGGGCTCGGCGTCCACGCCGACCGGCCCGGCGCGGCTGACGCCGACCACGATCAGCTCGTCGGTATGGCTGAGGCTCACCTGCAGATCCGCGCCGAGCCCACGCAGCACGGGCCGCCCGCCCGGCAGATAGGCGAGGTCGAGCCGTTCGGCGGGGACCTGGAGAGCCGCGGCGGCCGTGTGCTTGAGCACCACCCGGGAGACGGCGAGGCTGAGCCGGCCGGCCGGGGCCGGATGCTGCCGGTAGCGGGGCCAGTCGCGGCCGAGCAGCGTGCGCAGCCCGGGATCGAGCAGGGCCGGTGTCAGCCACTGGCCCCACGTGGTGTGCACCACCGCCCTACCCGTCCGCTCGATCCGCTCCTGGACCTCCTCCCACGGCCCGTCCGGCCCGGGAACATGGCAGGGCGGCGGGAACGGCAGCGCCGGTGTGCGGCCGTGCGCCGCGCTCGTTCCGCTCACCACAGCAGCCTCGTCGCATGGAGGTCGCAGTCCACGCCGTCCGCCGCGCGCCGGGCCAGCTCGTCCCACACGCCCGGCTGCGGGTCGGGCGTGCGGTCGGGCAGGGGCTGTCCGAGCCGCTCGGTGATCCGCCCGAGGGCCAGCAGCGCCCAGCCGGCTCCGCCGAGGAAGGGCAACCGCGCCCCGGCCGCCGCTTCCCGCACGCCCAGCGTGGCGGCGGCCAGCACCAGCAGGGCCTGACGGTTCGCCAGGGCACGCGCCGCCGGGTCGGCGGGGTCGTGCACGGCGGTGGCCGCGCAGGCGACCCGCAGCGCCCGCTGCTCGGTGACCAGCCTGCGGCCGACGCGGGCGAGCGCCGCGGTGTCGGCATCGTCGGCACCGGCCAGCCGGGCGGTGGCACCGGCCAGCGTGGCCGCGACGGCCCACGGGCAGTCGGCGCCCGGTGCCACGGCGGACGCCGCCTCGGTGATCCGGAACAGCACCGCGAGCTCCCTGCCGTCGTCCGGCCGCGAGCCGCCCGCCGCGCTCAGCCCCTGCACGATGCGGGTCTGAGCGGCACTGGCGGCCGGCCAGTCGGCCCGGACGAACGCCCGGTCCCGCACGACCCTGGCCAGCGTGCGCCGTTCGACGGTACCGGCGTCGAAACCGCACTCGTTCAGGACCAGTTCGAGATCGCCCAGCAGCTCACCGACCAGTTCGGGCACGAGGTACCCCACGACGGCGGCGAGCGACTCCCCGGCCCCCTGCTCCGACGTCCCCGGGCCGTCCGCGCCCGGGCCCGGCCCGGAGCAGGACCGCAGGGCCACGGCCGTCAGGCTCTCGCAGGCCAGCAGGTCCGCGAAGCCCGAGGCCAGGACCGGCCGCCACTGCCGGGCAGCGGCTTCGTACCTGCTCAGGCCGTCCACGATGCGGGTCACACCGCGCAGGACGCCACCTGCCGACGCGAGGAGAGCCGCCGGCCCCAGCAGTGCGGCTGCCGGCTGCGGCACCGGTGTGCTCAGCAGCGGTCGGATGCTCCAGGCATGGGCCAGGGCGAGATCCCGGCGGAAGAGCGGGCGCAGGGCGCGGGCGAGTTGATCGGCGGCCGGCACTTCCCCGGCACCGGGCAGAGTGGCGGGCGGGGCGGGCAGACCGTCGTGCCCGGCGGCCCACAGGGCGGACCGGCCGTAGGGGTTGCCGGGGTCCCGGGGGTCGCCGAGCAGCGCTTCGAGGCGCGCCGCACACCGCGCCGCCCCGGCCGGTTCGTCCGCGGGGGGTGAGGAGGTGGGGGTCGTCAGGGGCCGCCCGCCATGCGGGGCGGGCCGGGTCAGGGCCATCGCCGGTCTCCTCGTCGTCGTGGTAGCGGTCGCCGTACGGTCGTTCCCCGGCTGACTCATCGCAGTCGGCGTACGGCGCTTTCGGCGTGCCACCGCGCCAGGCTCAGGACCTCCGTGCTCGACCGGCCCAGCCACTCGCGCACGTACCGGCGGGCATCCACGAGAAGAGCGCCTTCGCCCAGGACGGTCCCCACCGCGCTCTCGCGGAGCATCACGTGGTGGACGGAGACGACCCGCACCCCGGTCGCATCGGGCTCCAGGTACCACTCTCCGTACTGTGCGGCGACGGGATCGGGCGTCACGGTCTCCTTGTGGACGATCCGTCCGGCGGCCGGGAAGCACAGCCGTACGGCCTCGGACACCAGTGTCTGTGCCGTCTCCGGGGCACAGGCGCGCAGGACCGTCGCCTGCACACCCGGCTGGTCCTCGGTGACCTCGGCCGACTCGACGTGGGGAACCAGGTCGACCCAGTCCTCGACGCGGTAGAGGAAGTCGTAGACGAGTTCCGGGGAGCCGTTGACGTACACGTCGTCCTCGAAGGACAGCAGCAGTTCGTCCAGCCGGTCCCAGCGCTCGGCCGCCTCGCGCAGCGCGACGAGCTCGGCCCGCACGTCCGTCTCGAGCGCCTCGGGCAACTCCCAGGGCCCGGCCGGGCGTTCATGGCGCAGGGTCAGCAGGCACCGGTCGGCGCCGTCGGGTGCCACGCTCCAGATGCCGGACGTCGGCGCACCCGGCAGCAGGGCATCCTGCAGTTCGAACTCGATACGGCGCTTGCCGGGCCACAGCACGCGGCGGGCCAGCGCGGAACACACCTGGCCGTGCCGCAGGTACCACAGCCGCAGGTTCTCCTCGGCGCCGTCGAAGTCGATGCGTTCGACATGGACGAAGAGGGGCAGCAGGACCGGCCAGCGCGGGGTGTCGGCGAGCAGTCCGTAGACGACACCGGCGGGCGCCGCGACCGATACGGTGTGCTGGGCGGAGTGCACTCGCTGCGACGACATGCGCGACCCCCTCCTCCAGATGGGATCAACGCTGCACGGCCGGGCCTGAGCGGTGCTCGATTCCTGGTGGAGGGGGGGCAAAGTGACGTGGCGTCAGCCCACGGGGACCACGGACGGGTTCGTCGCGGGGCGGGCCGGGAGCGTGTCGGGGCCGGACATCAGGATGGAGCGCTGCAGCTTGCCGAGCGCGGGGGACGGTTCGAGGCCCATGGCTCGCACCAGGGTGGCGCGCAGCCGCTGGTAGGCGTCGAGTGCCTCGCCGCGGCGGCCGGAGCGGTACAGCGCGAGCATGTACTGACCGCACAGGCTCTCGTGCGTGGGGTACTGGTTGACCAGCACCGTCAGTTCGGCGAGCAGTTCACGGTGCCGGCCGAGCCGCAGGTCCGCCTCGACGCGCTGGTCCAGGGCGCACAGCCGGCTCTCCTCCAGCCGCTTGGCCTCGGTCCGCAGATGGGGACCGGTGTGGACGTCGGCCAGCGCGGGGCCGGACCACAGATCGAGCGCCTCGCGCAGCAGACGGGCGGCCTGAGGGTAGTCCTCGGCGTCCATGGCCCGGTACCCGGAGCCGGCGAGACGTTCGAACTCCCGTACGTCACTGCGGCCGTCGCCGCCTTTGAGCAGATAGCCGCCGGGTACGGTCAGCAGCACGTCCTTGGCCTGGCAGCGCTGTCCGGTGTCGCCCCCGGCGCCGTCCTCCAGGGCGGCGGAGATGAGTTCGCGCAGCTGCAGGATGTAGGTCTGCAGGGTGGCGCGGGCGCTGCGCGGGGGCTTGGCCCCCCACAGCTCCTCGGTCAGGACACCCACCGGGACGACCTGACCGGCGCGCAGCGCCAGCAGGGCGAGCACCTGGCGCGGCTTGGGGGCCGTCGGCGTGATGGACACCCCGTCGAGCCGTACGGCGAGTGTGCCGAGTACCTCGATGTCCACGACGTCTCCCCCGCTGGTAGGTGCCATCTGAAGCGTTCCCCTAGCACCCCCCAGTAAAAAACAGCGCGCGCGGTATGTCAATCCCGTACCGGTCGCCCAACTTGAATTCCAGGCAGACCCGAGAACCCGTCGAGACAGCCGAACGCCCGCTGCCGGCACGGGCCTTGGCATCGCCGGGAGCCGCAGCGGCGAGCCGGCGCCACCGTGGATTTGTCAACTGTTTGCAACCGTATGCGCGGACTCACCCGGGCCGTCCGTCCGGGCCACCCCCGAACCGGTCGGCACCGTGCCGTGCTCGGGGGACGACGCGAGCCGCGGCAGGATGAGGGTCCAGAACTGCGCCACGCGCTCCGCCGCGAGCCAGGCGCGGTCCGCCGCACCGGCCGCCTGGAAACCGAGGGTGGCGGCCACGACGGCGACCGTCGCGGCCTCCGGCGAGACGTCGTGCGCCAGTTCACCCGCTCGCTCGGCCTGCGCGATCAAGTCGCGCACCAGCGTGTGCCACCAGTGCAGCATCTCCGCCTCACCCTTGCGGGAGGGATCGCAGCTCAGCCTGAAGCCGGCCCTGACGACGGGATCGGCGGCGAGGACGAGCAGCAGACGGCAGGTGGTGTCCACGAGCGCCTGCAACGAGGTGTGGGCCTCGGAGCGGCAGCGCTCGGCCAGCTTGCGCACGGAGTTTGCAGCCTCGGCCTCCACCTCCGCGGCCAGGGAGTCCTTGCTCGCGAAGTGGAAGTGCAAAGCCCCTGAACTGACTCCGGCCCGCTTGCTGATCGCGGGCAGAGTGGCCAGCACATAGCCCTCGTCGGCGAAGATCTCGGCCGCCGCGACGATGAGAGTCTGACGCGTACGAGCTGCCCGCACCTGCTTGACCACCGCGTCCTCCTCCGTCCCGTTCTCTCACGCAGGACCATATTAAACCGCATGACTGGTTGGTTTAGAAGCGGGTCGCCATCAAGAGCAACTTCCGCAGGCTTCCGACGGGAAGAGTAAAGCCCCCTGCTCAGGCTTCCGGAGCCGCATTCGGACCACAACAAGACCGACAAATGATCATCAACTAAACAGCACGGTTAGTCTGTTCCATACTCCTGTCCCACGAGACACAGCGACGAAGAAAGGGCAGCGTATGAAACCTTCTGTCCGGTTTCAGAACGCTGCCCTTTTCAAGCTCGCCGGAGAGGCCGCTTGTCAGGACTCGGTTGCCACGAGCGCGTCGGCGCGCCTCGCTTCATCGATGACCCGGGCGCCCCGGTCGGGCGCCGTGTCCAGCCTGATCAACGCAGCGGGCGTGGCGATGGCCGGCAGCATGTGGTTGAAGAGGACGGAGATCCTCTCACTCAGGTCCGACCAGTCGCTGGAGGCCTCGGAGAACATCTGCGTGCCGATCCATGCTCCGAGGAAGCACTCGGCCGACTCGGCGGGCACGACGTGCGGCATGACCTCGCCACGCTCCTTGGCCTCGGCCAGAAGCTTGGTGGACAGCTCGATCCAGGCGGGCCAGGCACTGCCGAACATGCGGCGGCCCTGCAGGTCCGCCGACAGGCGGATGCCCGCCAGGAGAATCACGTCCCTCGGGATCTGGTGGGCCAGCACCATGCCCACGTCCACCCACTCCTGGAGCTTCAGCTCGCGCGGCGTCCAGGCGCTGCTCGAGATCTGCGCCTCGATCACACCGCGTGCCAGGGCCTCTTTGGAGTCGAAGTGGAAGTACAGAGCGCCCTTGGTGACACCGGCCCGGTCCAGGATCTCCGCGATGGTCGCCGCCGCGTAGCCCCGCTCGGCGAAGACCTCTGCCGCGGCCTGAATAACAGCACGTCGGGTCCGTACCGCACGCTCTTGCCGTGCCATGGGACCCTCCCTAGCAGAGAAATTAAAACCGAACGCTACGTACCTTACCCTCTCTACACCTCGTTACCTCAGCCACGCGGCGACAAACATGGCGTTCGGTCCGGTGCGAGGCCTGGGTTCACCATGCGGTTCGGCCGCCGTCCACGGGCAGCGTCGCGCCGGTGACGAAGCTCGCCTTGTCACTGCCCAGCCATGCGGCCGTCTCGGCCACCTCCACGGGATCGGCGGCCCGGCCCTGGGGCGCGGACCGGTAGGCACGTTCCTCTGCTTCCGGGCTGTGCCTGAACCACTCGTCGATCATTTCGGAGCGCGTGAGTCCCGGAGCGATCGCATTGACCCGTATGCCGTGCGGGGCGTACTCCACCGCCGCCGCCTTCGTCAGTCCGATCACGGCGTGCTTGGCGGCGATGTAGGGCGCGGCCGTCGAGGAGGCGACCAGCCCCCCGACACTGCTGGTGTTGACGATCGCCCCGCCACCGCCCGCCAGCATCGCCGTGATCTCGTGACGCATGCAGTTCCACACACCGCGCACGTTGGTGTCCATGACCAGGTCGTAGGCGTCGTCCCCGAGACGGTGCAGGGACTCCTTCGGGACTCCCGCACCGGCATTGTTGAACGCGATGTCCAGGCGTCCGTGGCGCTCCACGGCGTGTTCGACCGCGCGTCGGACCTCCTCGCCGCTGCGCACGTCCGCGACCCAGTGGCTCGCTTCCGCCCCGGCCTGACGCAGTTGGGCGACCAGGTCCAGCAACCGCTCCTCGCGGCGGGCGCAGAGAACGACCGCGGCCCCCTGGCCGGCGAACACGCGCGCCGCGGCGGCGCCGATGCCGCTGCTTGCCCCGGTGATGAACGCGACCTTGCCGGCCAGCGGAGCCGTATCTCTGTTGGCGGTCACGACAGTTCCTCCCGCCCGAGCGCACCAGCGGCCCCGATGCCCTCGGCCTGCTGCCAGACGCTGCCCTCGCCGGCCTCGTGGTCCACGGCACGGAGCAGTTGCTCATCGATGCCGGACAGGCTCGACACGATGTGCCGGACACCCGCCTCCCGCATGAGGCTCCGCTGGAATCCGTGCGCGAAGGAACTGGGGTGCCCGATGAAGGGGACATCCAGTTCCCGGGCCCGTTCGGCCACGGCCGCCACATCGTCGATGAAGACCACCTGGGCGGGGGCCAGGCCGAAGAAGTCCTGGGTTATCTCACGCACGCCCGGGCGGAAGTCGTTGGTGCAGATGTAGCGCGGCTCGGTGAAGAGGGAGGCCCACGGCCCGAGGTGACGGTCGAAGTGGTTCTTGTCCAGACCGCCGTAGCACACGATCTCGAGCCCCAGTGCCCGCAGCCGTTCCAGGAGCGCGACCGCCCCGTCGAGCAGCCGCAACGGGTCTGTGCGCAGGTACCGCTCACGTTCCGTGAAGTAGGCCGTGAGTATCCCCTGGGGACTGGCCGTGCTCCCGGTCGCTTCCGCGAAGGCCTGGGCGGCGGTCAGTTGGTGCTGGGAGAGGAAGGCCCGCTCAAGGTCGGCGGTGTAGGTGAGGCCGTGCCGGAGGACCAGTCGGTGGATGACCGGGCTGAAGGTGTCGTTCAGCAGGACGCCGTCGAGGTTGACGGCCGCGAGCCGCAGGGTGCTCAGCGGAGGGTGTGACACAGGAGTTCTCCCTGGGGTGATGAGGAGGGTCAGCTCTCAGGCGTCAGCAGGACGGGGAGTTCGGCGTGCCCACTGGAGATGAAGGACTCCGAGCGGCGCAGCTCGTGCATCGGCACGGCCGGCCGGAGGTGCGGGAAGCGCTCGAAGAGAGCGGGCAGGGCGATGGTCGCCTCGCTCATGGCCAGCGGACGGCCCAGGCAGTGGTGCACACCGTGGCCGAAGGAGACGTGTTCGCGGCGCGCGCGGGTCACGTCGAAGGTGTCGGCGTCGGGACCGTGGGTACCGGGGTCGCGGCCGGCGGCGACGAGCGACAGGAGAATCGGCTCCCCGGCGGGGACCACGGTCCCGTCCAGTTCGATGTCCTCGATGGCGAAGCGCAGCGGGATGTTGGCCACCGGGGCCTGGCAGCGCAGCGTCTCGTCCACCACGGCCTCCCAGGTGACAGCACCCTCGCGAACGAGCCGGAGCTGCTCGGGATGAGTGAGCAGTGCGCAGATGGCGTGGTCGAGGAGGTTGATGGTCGTCTCGTGTCCTGCGCCCAGGATCAGGTGGAGCGTGTCCACGAGTTCCTTCTCGGTCAGCCCTCCCCCGTCCTCGTCCCGCATGGCGATCAGGGCGCTGGTGAGATCGGCGGCCGGCTCGGTGCGTTTGCGTCGCACCAGGTTGTTCAGGAGTCCGTACAGCTCGATCTGGTTCTGCTGTGCCTTCTCGGGCGTGGTCGAGGTGGTGAACAGGGTGTTGACCACCCGGTGGAAGTCGTGCCGCTCGTCGTCGTCCAGGCCGAGCATCTCCGAGATCACCTGCAGAGGCAGTTCGTAGGCGAACTCCCTGCGCAGGTCCACCGGTTGACCCGCCGGACGGCGTTCCAGGCGGCCGAGCAGCTCGTCGGTGATCGCCCTGATACGGGGCTGCAGATCCGTGACGCGCCGGGTGGTGAACGCTCCGGCGATCAGCTTGCGGAGCCGGGTGTGCTCCGGGCCGTACGCGGTGAGCATGCTGCGCACCGACACCCACATGGCGAGCGGCCACGAGTCGTCCACCTCGCGGCTGATCCACGCGGGCCAGTGCTGGTAGGCGTCCTTGGACACGGCCGGGTCCGTCATCACCTGTTTGATCAGGTCGAGTCGGTTCACCGACCAGGCCTTCACCCCGCCCGGCAGCACGACTTGGACGACCGGACCGAGCTGCCGCAGAACAGCGGCCTCGCCGTGCAGGTCCTGGCCGGACGGGTCCAGGACCAGGGGAACGGGGAGCTTGTGCACAGCTGCCTCCTGTGAGACCAAAAGAAACCGCGAAACGGGTTTTTTAATGCAAGAGCGAAGTCCACAACATCAACAGATCGAACACAAGCCTTGTCCAATTTGCCGTGTTTAACCCGCTAACCCTACGGTGACCTGCCCGAGTTAATCGGCACAACCGGAACCATCCCTTCACCCTCTGTCACGACACTTGGTCAATCCTTTACCGTACTGGCTCGCCTAGAAAACCGGTAGGTCCGTATCTTATGAGACGTCGTCGAACAGTGCTTCAAACCGGGGGTCTTTGATGGGACTGGGTTCGGCACCACACAGAGTCGGACTGTCCGCACTTCCTCGGCTGACCACGACGGTCCCGAAGGAATACGTGCACCGCGCCAGCCTGGCCGAGGTGTTCCTGACCGGCTGCACCGCCCAGCAGCAGCACAACTTCTCTCTCACGGGACAGTGGCCGCGCGCGCACACTCTGTTCAACAGCACCGACGGGAGCGCTCACGATCCGCTCCAGGTTGCAGAGACGTTTCGCCAGGCAGGGATGTTCATCGCCCACGCGGAACTGGGTGTTCCGCTCAGCCACCGGCTCGTGATGTGGAACCTCAGCTACACGACACACCCCAACAACATGGGCATCACCCTGACACCGACGGACTTCATCCTCTCCGCCAGGTGCTCGGAGATCACCTGGCGGCGGGGAGCGGCCAGTTGGCTGCGGTTCGAGATGTCCATCCACCGCGACGGAGCCCTTGTCGCACACGGCGGAGGCTCCATCTCCACCATTCCGCAGGCGGTATACAGCAGGCTGCGCTCGAACCGCACGCCGTGGTCGGGCGAGGCCTTCGCGATATCCGAGAGCCGCGCTCCGCTCGCGCCGGTGACCGTCGGGCGCACCTCCACGACGGACGTGGTGCTCTCCCCTACGGACACACCCGGCCGCTGGCTGCTCACTCCCGACCTGACACACCCGATCTTCTTCGACCACGCCGACGACCACATCCCCGGCATGGTCCTGCTGGAAGGCGCGCGACAGGCGGCCTCCGCCTCGCTCGCACCGAAGCGGCTGAAGCCCACGAACGCCTCCACCGAGTTCTTCCGCTACGCCGAATTCGACCGGCCGTGCTGGCTGGAGATCACGCGGGTCTCGCCCGAGGGCGGGGATTTCATGACCGTCGGAGTCACCGGCCGCCAGGACGGAGAGACGGTCTTCGTCTCCACTCTCACCGGGCAGACCTTCTGAAGGCGGCCGAGAACCTCTCCGGCCCGCCCTGCCCGTCACTTGCCACCGTCTGCGCGACGCGGGCGCCGCAGCACGCAGACGGTGGCACCAGGGCACACCGGCCGTTCGCGCGCCCGTGCGCGTGACAGCCGTACGGCACCCTCCCCGGGCTCCATGGACGTGACACCCATGAGCGGCCCTCCCCCGTTCCACTCACCGTGACAGTCGGTTCGAACAGCCCTCACGGCTGCCCGGACCGGCTGTCCCTCAGCACCTCGTCGACGCAAGGCCCGTCCGGGCGTTCGCCCGCTGGAAAACGACCACGCCGGGCCGGCTACGTCGACAGCGATGCCCCCGACCGGGACGAGGCCTCCCCGCCCTCCGACCGCTCCGTCTTGCGCCCCTTGCTCCCCGGCGCCAGAGTGCGCGGATCGACGGCCTCGGCGGGCGCCCCGGTGGCGTACAGCCCGTCAGGAACGGTGTCCCGGTCGTGCGGCAGCAGCCAGAACACCCGCCGGCGGAAGGTCCCGGACGAACGGGACGGCTTGGCCTTCGGCCCGAGCAGCGCATAGCCGACCATGCGGCCGTCGCGGTGGTAGGCGGGCCTGCCCTGACGGGTCGGCAGCCGGTCCAGGCTCTGCCGGACGTAGTCCAGCCCGCTGGTGTCCTCGAGCCAGACGAGGCCGACTTCGTGGACGATCTCGTCATCGGCTATGAGGGCGCTCATGCTGTCTCCTCGTCGGCGGCCAACCCGATGCCCGGGTAGTACTTGCGCTGGTTGGACAGGATCATCTGCTTCGGAGACGCCAGTCCCACCACCTCCCGGACCCGCGCGGCGAAGGACCGGGACGAGACGGCCGGGGCTCCCTCATTCTGACACCATGTCCTGTAGGCCGCGTAGAGACCGGCCTGTTCCGCCCTCAGACCCGGCTCGCGCCTGCAGGTGTCGCCCAGGAAGCGCCCGATGTGGTCCTCGGTCTCCGCGTACGCCGTGGTGGCGATGCGCACGGCCTCCGGGCCCAGCAGGTCCTTCTCTCCGCCGAGGTAGCGCCGCGCCCCGGCGACGAGCCAGTTGAGGATGCCCGCCCCTTCCTCGGTCACGAGGATGTCCGCCAGGTTGTCGACCTTCCGGTGGTCCGGCACGACCCGCTCGAAGGGGATCAGCCGCATCCGCCGCCAGAACGCGAACCCGCCCGTCCCCACCTCGGGCCGGTGGTTGCCCAGCAGCCACAGCTTGTGGGTCGGCTGGAAGCTGAAGAAGTCCTGCCGCATCCGCCGTGCCTTGATGCGGTCGCCGCCGGTCAGCAGCTTCACCCTGGCCTCGTCGAACCGGTCCCCCGGCTTGACCTCGCTGCACACGATGACCCGGCGCCCGTGCAGCTCGGCGAGGTCGGTGGGGTGTCCCTCGTAGGGCCGGGCCATGAGGAACCCGGGCGGCGCGGCGTCCGCGTAGTCGCCGACGAGCTTCATCACCACGTCCAGCAGCACCGACTTGCCGTTCTTGCCGGAGCCGAACAGGAAGGGCATGACCTGGGCGCCGACGTCACCGGTGATGGAGTAACCCAGCAGCAGGTGCAGGAAGTCGATCATCTCCGCGCCCTCGGGGCCCTCCCCGAAGGTGTCGGTGAGAAACCGGTCCCAGCGCGGCGTCGGCATCGGTTCGGGCGTGACGGTGGTGGAGCGGGAGTGGAAGTCCTTGTTCGGGTCCGGCAGGCGCTTGAGCCCGGTACGCAGGTCGACGATGCCGCCGGGCGTGCACAGCGCGTACGAATCGGCGTCCAGCAGCGCCGCGTTGAGCACCATGCCGGGGGCGGACTTGGCCTGGGTGAGCATCGCGTTCATCCCGCTGGTGCTCAGCGCGCGCCGGCGGTGCTGCTGCAGGGCGGTCGTGCTGTGCACCCCCCGCGGATCGATGGTGGCGAGGGACTCCGCCAGGTCGCCGGCGGCCCACAGCACGGTGTCGTCCTCGTCGATCTGCCAGCGGGTGCTGTCCCACCGGAACCAGCCGAGGCCCGGCACGTGCCGGTAGTCGTTGGCGTAGAGACTCACGAACAGCTTGGCGTTGCCCCGGTCACTGAGGGTGTCGGGCAGCAGCCCGTCGGCGGTGGCCTCACCGGCGGGCCTGGAGGCGCCCTGGGGCTTCGTACGGGCCCGGGGGACGCTCTGGGTCTCCATGCATGCCTCGGGGACGCCCTGGGCCTCCTTGCGCGCCTGGGGGACGCTCTGGGCCAGGATCTGCGCGGCGACCGAGCCGGCGTCGAAGAGGGCGTTGTCGTGGCCCGTCACGAGCGGCCTCCCGGGGCCAGCGGACGGGTACGGCCGGCGCTCAGCCCGCCGCGGATGACGGCACCGTAGCGCCGATCCTGCCCGGGCCGGGCCTGCCCGGCCGCCTCCCCCAGGAGCCGCTCGGCGTCGTCGGCGTCCAGCAGGCCCGCTGCGACGAGCCCGCCGGCGGTGTACGCCGCCCGGTTGAGCTTCTCGGTGAATCCCGCTCCCTCCGGGACGGCGCCGCAAGCGGCCACCTCGGCCACCAGAGAGGCCAGCACCCGGCCGGCGGCTCCGCGGCCGCCTCCTGCGGCCAGGACGGCCTGGCGGGCCCGGGGCGGCACCGGCCGGGGCGCGGGCAGGTGCGCGGGCGGCAGATGGCCGGTGCGCTCCAGCTCCCGCGCGAGCCAGGCGGGCAACGGTGCGGGCTCACGTGCCGTGCCCAGGGCCTCGTACGTACCGGCCGCGGTCACGGTGCCCGGGGCGACGATGTACCCGCCGTGCGCCCGTACGTCGACCTGCCAGGCCAGTGCCCGGCCGCCTCCCGAGCCGGAGGAGCACTGCCAGCGGTGCCCTCCTAAGGCCCGGTACCACACGTGCAGCCCGCCGGAGGGCGTGCGCACCCGCAGGGTCGTCCCGTCGTCCGCGGGAGAGGTCGCACCGCGCAGTGCGGCCAGCACGCCGATCGTGTGGAAGCCGTTGGCGAGCCCGGTCAGGTCCACGGTGTCGGCGATGCCGATGCCGGGCAGCAGACGGTCACGTCCGGGCAACTGCCGGGCATGGGCATCGATGTCGACGACGACCAGCCCTGCGGGTCCGCAGGCGATGCCGACCCCGAACTCCGGATGGGCGCCCCACCACTGCTCGATCCGGGCGAAGTCCAGCGTGGCGGCCCGGAATCCGTGGCACCAGCGCCCGGCGGCGGGACAGCGACATCCCCGGTAGGTGTGCCCGGGCTCACGGCAGGCCGCGCAGTTGCCTGCGGGCGTCTTGCGTCCTGGGGCCAGCGGATGGACCGGCCAGCCGCGGCCGGCGCACCACCGGGCGATGGCCAAGGACTGCGAGACGCCCGCTCCGACAGCAGCGGGCCGCAGTGAGTCGCTGCGCAAAGCCCGCAGCTCATCGGTCATGTGTTTCCCCCGTCAGCGACCGAAGCGACTCAAGGATAGGAACACACTAGCGAAGCGCTGATAAAGGCGGGGCCAAGTGAACGAAGAAGCCATTCCGCATCCGGAGTGCGGCAGCGACCCACAACGAGCCCACAGCGACCGAACTTTTTCGGTCGCTGCTTCGGTCGCTGCTTGAGTCGCTGCCAAAACCGCAGGTCAAGCCTCAACTACCCCCCAATTAGCGACTGAAGCGACTCAAAATCCCTGCATATAACGCCATACGCACGCGCACGCGCATACACGCACACACGCGAATGTCTCCATATACCCGGAACTTGAGTCGCTTCAGTCGCTGCTCCGCCCTCAACAGGCCTTTGACCTGGCCTTTCACCCAGCGACCGAGCAGCGACCCAACAGCTACCCAACCCTCGTTCAGTCGCTGTTCTTCAGTCGCTGCTCCCCGATCGCCGTTCTTGGGTCGCTGCACCCGAAGCGACCCAAGCGACTCAAGCGACTCTGGACCGAACCTGGATGACCGTTTCTTCACCGGGCCGTCCACCCGGAACCAGCGACCGAAGCGACCGAACCGCAGCGACTCAACGGCCGCGCCGCGGTTCAGGACGCGGCGGCTATGGCAGACGGCCCGCGCTGCGACCGGGGCGTCTTGCTCCCGGGCCTCCTGGGCTCGATCGTGCGCGGATCCACGGCCTCACCGGGTGCCCCCTCCCGGTACAGGCCCTCGGGAAAGCTGTCCCGGTCGTGGGGAAGCAGGAAGAACACCCGCCGCCGGTACAACCCGCTGTCGGGATCGGCCTCCGCCCCGTCGTCGAGGACGGCGTAGCCGACCATGCGTCCGTCCCGGGCATACGGCGGCTTGGTGTTGCGGCGTTTGGTCTTGTCGAGCGCCTGGCGTACGTAGTCGAGGCCGTCCACGGGCTCCAGCCACACCACCTCGGCTTCGTGGATGAGGTCGCTCTCGTTCAGAAGCGAGCTCATGGCTCCAGCCCCTCCTTCATCGACCGGTCCCCGGCAGCGGGCCCGGCCTGGCGTGTGTGCGTCGTGTGGTGGTCCGCGTCCCGGCGGGCGGGGCGGGAGAGAGCCGCGGGAACGGCCGTTCGCCCTCCATCGTAGGAGGACCCCCGCGCGGGGCCCAGGAGCCGCCGTACGGCCTGCGGAAAAGGCTGTACGGCCTGCGGGCGGGGCAGGGTGGTCATTCGGCCCCCGTGAGGGCGATCCCCGGGTAGTACTTGCGGCCGTTGGACTTGATCATGGCGGCGGGAGAGGTGAGGCCGAGCTCCTGCCGGACGCGCGTGGCGAAGGCCCGCGGACTGGCCGGCCGGATGCCCTCGCCCGCGGTGCACCACCCCTGATACGCGCTGTAGAGCAGGCCCTGCTCCACCCGCAGCTCGGCCGGGCTGGCGGTCTCCCGGATGCAGCATTCGCTCAGGAAACGGCCGATGTGGTCCTCGGTCTGCGCGTACTCCGTCGTCGCCACCCGCACCCGGTCGGGCCCGTCGAGCGGGTCCCGGGTGGCCAGGTAGTGGCGCGCGCCCTCGACCAGCCAGTTGAGGATGCCGGGGCCCTCGTCGCGGACCAGCTCGAAGGCGAGGTTGTCGATGCGCCGCTCGGCAGGCACGATCCGGGTGAACGGGATCAGCCGGATGCGCCGCCAGAACGCGAACCCGCCCGTCGACACCTCGGGCCGGTGGTTGCCCAGCAGCCACAGATGGTGGGTGGGCGTGAACGAGAAGTAGTCCTGCCGCATCCGCCTGGCCTTGATCTTGTCGCCGCCGGTCAGGAGGCGGACCCGGGCCTCGTCGAACTTGTCGTTGGGCTTCAGCTCGCTGCACACCACCAGGCGCCGGCCGTGCAGCTCCGTCAGTTCGGTGGAGTGCTCGGAGAAGGCACCACGGTCCATCAGAAAGCCCGGGGGCGCGGCGTCCGCGTAGTCGCCCAGGATCTGGATCATGGTGTCGAGCAGCACGGACTTGCCGTTCTTGCCCTCGCCGTGCAGGAAGGGCAGGACCTGGGCGCCGACGTCACCGGTGATGGAGTAACCCAGCAGCAGGTGCAGGAAACCGATCGTCTCCCGGCCCTCGGCGTCGTCACCGAAGGTGTCGGCCAGGAAGCGTTCCCACCGGGGGGTGGGCATCCGCTGCGGCGCGACACTGGTGGCTCGGGAGTGGAAGTCCCGCCTCGGATCGGGCTTGTTCAGCTGACCGGTGCGCAGATCGACCACACCGGCCGGAGTGCACAGCGTGTACGGGTCTCCATCCAGCGTGTCGGGATCGACCGACAGATCCGGGGCGGCCTTGGCCTGGGTGAGCAGCGCCTTTATGCCCGTCGTGGACAGCGTCCGCCGTTTGTGCGTGGCCAGTTCACGGTCGCCGTACCGCCCGAGCGGGTCGCTCTGCGGCAGGTCCTCGGCCATCTCCCCCGCCGCCCACAGGGCCGCCTTCTCCCCGCCGGTGCGCTTCCAGCGGTAGCCGTCCCAGGCGAACCAACCCAGCCCCTCGACATGCCGGAAACGGTCCCGGTACAGCTGCACGAACAGCCGGGCGTTGCCCCGGTCGCTCAAGTGCGGCGGCAGCAGCACCGGTTCCTGCCGTGCGCTGTCCGGCGGCGAGTAGACCTGGGGCGGGGAGCCCTGCGCGGGCAGGACGGCGGCGACCGGCTCGTTCTCCTGCAGCTCGAGCATCTGCTGAGCGGCAGCCTTGGGATCGAACCGCGGCGTGCTCTCGGCGCTGCTCATGTACGTCCTTCGAGGTGGAATGGGCGCGCGCCCCCTGCGGCGAGCCCGTCATCGATGATCTTCTCGTTACGGCGTTCCTGCCAGGGACGCGCCCGGTGTGCCGCGGCCAGCAACTCCTCGCGTATCTCCCCGTGCTCCAGGTGCCCGGCGGCCACCAGCCCACCGGCCGTGTACGCGGCCCGGTTGAGCTTCTCGGTGAACCCGGTGCCCTCCGGCGCGGTCCCGCAGCGCACGACCTCCTCCACCAACGGCGCGAGCACCCGCCGCGCCGCAGCTCCACGCCCCCTGCGCCGCGCCGCCAAAACGCCGGAGGGCGGCCGCGGCGCAGGAGGAGCGATCAGATGCCCGGTGCGCACCAACTCGGCGTTCAGCCACGCGGGCAGCGGCGCCGGTGTCCGGGCGGGACCCTCCGCCTCGTACGTGCCCTGAGCGGTACGTGTGCCGGGCGCGACGATGTACCCGCCGTGTGCCCGTACATCGACCTGCCAGGCCAGCGCCACCTTCGGACTGGACCCCGTCGAGCACCGAAACCGCGTGTCCGGCGCGCTGACCCGGTACCAGATGTGCAGGCCGCCCGACGGGGTCCGCACCCGCAGCGTGCCCTCGTCGCGGGCCGGGTCGGGCTGCCCACGGAAGGCCGCCAGCAGCGCCAGCGTGTCGAACCCCGAGGCGAGACCGGCGAGATCCACGGTCTCGTGGATGGGAATGCCGGGCAGCAGCCGGCTGCGGTCCGGCACCGGCGCGGGATGGGCGTCGACATCGATGACGACGAGTCCCGCGGGGCCGCAGGCGACGCCGACACCGGCCGTGGGACTCTGCCCCCACCAGGCGTCGATGCGCTCCTGATCGGTCGTCGCGGCATGAAAGCCGTGGCAGGCCCGGCCCTCGGCCGGACACGGGCACGACCGCGGGTCATGGCTTCGGTCCCTGCAGGCCGGGCAGTTCGCGGCAGGCGTCTTGCGCCCCGGTGCCAGCGGATGGACCGGCCACCCCCGCAGGGCGCACCAGCGGGCCACGGCATGCGGTGTCACCTGCCTGGCCTGCGGGGCAGGCGCGTGGGTCTGACCGGGGCACGGCACGTGGATCGTCCTCGTCGCTGTTGTTCTCGGTCCCTGCACGGGGGCAAAACACCAGGCGAGGCAGGGGCGTGAGGCGTTTTGAGGGACCGAAGGGACTGTCTTTCGCACAGAGTCTAGGGCCGCCCCGCCCCAGGACGGCGTAGCTCCCTCCCCGTGTGCCGTCGTATCGGAGTGTTCGGTCCCTTGAGTCCCTGCGGAGGGCTCGCCGGCCCACGGACTCCTCAGAAGAAGCCGGTTTATCGCATTTTCTGAGTGACCGAAGGGACTTTCGAGCCAGGTTCGAGCGAAGCGCCAGCGAGGCGGCACCCCACGGACCAGGGACCGAAGACCGTCCCTTGCCAGGGTCCCTTCGGCCCCTTGGGTCCCTTCCCGGAAAAGACCAGGTCAGCGGGGCTCTCGCGCCCCCGACAGGGACTGAAGGGACTGAAACTGCCCAGTTATGAGCTGAACTAGCGTTATTGATCTTGTTCGTCTTCACATGCGCGCACGCGTACGAATCCCCTCTGAGTTCACGTCATAATGGCGGAGTTGAGTCCCTACAGTCCCTGATCGGCGCTACGAAACCTCTCTGACCAGGCAAAACGCTTCAGGGACCAAAGTCCCTCCCGGCCCTGCATCTTCAGTCCCTGATCCCTGGGTCCCTGACCACTCAGCCCCTCTGCTCGCTGAAGTCATGTGCGATCCGCGAGCGATTTGATGGGTGATCCGGAGAGTGGTCGGGATAGGGTGTGAGCTGGAGGTGAGCTCCGTGCCCACTCAGGACGAGCTGTTCAGCGCGGTCGACGCGCTGCTGGAGGAAGTCGCCCAGAACGACCTGCCGTCGCCCGCCGAGCGCAGGCGCCTGCGGGAGGCCGCGGGGCTGAGCCAGACCCAGGTCGCGGCCGCACTGGCGACCCGCCGCGAGACGGTCGCGAGCTGGGAGTCGGGCAGGAACGAGCCCCGCCCGCCCCAACGGGCCGCCTACGCCCGCTTCCTGGAAAAGCTGGCCGAACGTTTCCCCGCCCCGGCCCTGCCGCCCCAGGAGACGTCCACCACTCCCCCGCCTCCGGCACCCACTCCCCCGCTCCCCGCCTGCTCCCTCCCGGAGCCCGCAGCCCCCCTCCCCCCGCCGGACACGCGGACGGAGACCGAGGCCACGCCCGAGAACACCCCCCAGACCGGGCCGAGGCCCGCGACCAAGCCCCGCCCGAGGACCGCACCGAGGAAGCCCCCCAGGACACCGGTCCCCTCCGAGGCCACGGCCGAGACCACCGCTCCCCGCTTCGAGAACGGCCCCCTCGCCGTCATCGGCCTCGACGGCGACCAGGTGGTGGCCTACTGCGTGGGCGGCCTGGTCCTCGACGTACCCGCCAAGAGCATCCCGGCCCTGGTGGACTGGACGCTGACCGAGGGCAGGCTCGGCCAGTCCCGGCTGCACCGGCACGGCCGTGACGCCGACCCCGTGCTGGTCCTCACCCCCGCCGCCCTGGAGCGGTACGGCCTGCCCGTCACCCTGTCCCCGGAGGAACGGCGCGCCGGACGGCTGAAGGACACCCACAAGGTGGTCAAGCAGGTCAAGAAGGCAGAACTGCAGCTGACCCAGCTCGGCTTCGGACCCTGGGCGCGGCTCTACCGCGCCCCCGAGGGCGCCCGCCGCCGCTGCGTACAGCTGTGCATCCCCTCCTGGGGCGCCCTGCCCGTGGAGGAGTGGGACGACAAGAACGACCCCCGCCTGCCGACCATGCCGGCAGCCGACCTCGCGCTGTTCCTCGGCACCTACGCGGAGCGCGTGATGACCCCGCGCGGCACCACGGCGGTCACCGGTCTGGAGCTGATGACGGCGCTGCGCCCGCCGACCCGCGCGGAGAAGGACCCGGACACCGGAGAGTTCAGGCAGGCCCTCAACGCCGACGCCCTCACCGAGGTGTACGACGTCGTCGAGTGCGAGGTCCCGGACGAGCATCCGCTGCTCAAGGGCAGGTTCGCCCGCCACCACCAGCGGACCCCGGCCGAGATGCTGCTGGAGGAACCGTACGACTGGTGCCGGGAGCTCACCGACGGCGAGTGCATGCAGCCGTACCTCGTCGCCATCGACGTCAACATGGCGTTCGCGGCGGCCGCGAACGGCCTGACCGTCGGGCTGAACGGACCCACCCACCTCACCGGCAACCCGCGCTTCGACCCCTCGCTGCCCGGCTCATGGCTGGTGGACCTCTCCCACGTCGACCTGTCCCGGGTGGATGTCGGCGGCCGCCCGCTGGACGCCGACCGGCTCCCGTCGCCGTTCACACCGAGGGGCGACCGGCCCGAGGGCCCGGCCTGGTACGCCACGCCGACCGTGGCGTACGCGCTGGAACTCGGCTTCGAGGTCGCGCCGGCCGAGGCCTACGTCCGCACCCGGACCGGCCGCTATCTGGATCCCTGGTACAAACGGCTGCGCGACGCCTACATCGCCACCATGGCCGACCTCGGGGTGAGCACCGCGATGCAGGGTGAGGAGTTCCTGCACGCCATGGCCTGCTCCCGGCACGCCGATCCGACGCTGGCGCTGGTGCTCAAGGCCATCAAGGCGACGGCCAAGGGCGGCATCGGCAAGCTGCGCCAGCGCAACCGGGGCCAGGTGCCGTACTACGAGCCGTGGCCGGCGCTCGCCCGCCCGACCTGGCGCCCCGACATCCGGGCGGCCGTCCTGGCGACGGTCCGGGTCAGCATGCACCGCAAGATCATGAAGACGGCGGCCGCCACCGATCTCTACCCTGTGGCCATCGGCACCGACGCCCTCGTCTACCCCTCCCCCGGCCCCAGCCCGCTGGACTTCCTGCCCTGCACCCCCGAAGGCAAGCCGGTGCCGGGCACGTTCCGGCTGGGAGTGAGCCCCGGCATGATCAAGCATCAGGGCACACGGAGCGTGCTGTGGGCGGAGGAACAGTTCGAGCAGCACGGCGGTGTGTTCAACATCGCCAACCACATCAAGAACGACGGCACCGCCGCCGAAGGGGAGTAGCCGGTCATGGACTCGGTAGGGGACAGCCTGGACCGCGCGCTGGAGCAGGCGTTCACCCGTGCCATCCCCAAGAGCGCCCCGGCCCGGATGAGATATCTGGTCAAGCAGCTCAAGGGCACCAGGCGAGTCGCCGAGCTGCTCGGCATCTCCCAGCGCACCGTGGAACGGTATGTGACCGGCCAGTTGAAACACCCCCGCCCGGAGCTCGCCGCCCGCCTCGAGCGCGAGGTGCGCAGCCGCTGGCAGCCGCAGGTCCGGGCGCGGGCCAAGCAGCGGGCCGTCAGCACCGACGGCCTGGTCTTCGCCACCCGGGCCAGGTTCGGCTTCACGGCCGCCCCGGGCACCACCGACGACGCCCGCGTCCGCGACATCACCCAGGCCCTGCCGCCCCGCTGGGCCGAGCGGCTTTTCGCGGCCCGGGACGCCGGAGCCACCGAGGACCAGCTTCTGCAGATCGCCGCGGAGGGCCTGGGGGAGATGTACTTCCGGGCCGACAACACCCGAGCCCAGGGCCTGGACGTGGAGTTCACCGACGTCGATCAGATCGACATCTCCCTGTAGCGCCACCGCGGCTCGCGGCGGGCCGACCTATTACGCCGTAATAGGCGGGGGAGCGGGGCCGACCTATTACGGCGTAATAGCGGTGGATGACGTCAGTGAAGGGCCGGCCCCCAGGGGAGCCGGCCCTTCACTGGTTCCGTGGAGCTCAGTCGCCCGGTGCGGCGGCCTGCTCGGCGAAGGACTGCGCCAACTCGGCCAGCCGGGCGGGGTTCCGCTCCAGTCCCTTCTTGCCCAGGAACCGGAGCAAGTCGAAGAAGGTGTCGTCGCTGTCGATGTTCCGGTCCAGGAGCATGGCGAGGATGCCGGGCTCGTTGTACGGCACCCGGCGCGGATGGGCGCCGGTCGAGGCATCCGCCTGCGGGCTGAGAACGGACGTCTCCGTCCGCGGCTCCGGCACGGGCTGCGGCACATCTGCCTCACCGGCGCTCGGTGCCGACGAGACACCCGGGACCCCCGAGGCCGCCGCATCCGTCTCGGCATCCCCTATTACGCCGTAATAGCCGTCGGCCGTCCCGGCCTGCCGGCCCGGACCGGCACCGCCGGCCCGTTCCACCTGACCGGTCACCGCCGGCGCGCTCGGCTCGCCGCCCCCTATTACGCCGTAATAGCCCTGCGGCTCCCCCGGCTGCTGCCGGGCGGTGAATGCCGGCGCCTCGCTCTCGCCCGCCTTCTTCCGGTCGCGCTTCTCCTCCTCCTTCCGGGTCCGCTCGTCCTTGAGTTCCTGGAGTGCCGCCTCCTGCTCCGGGGCCGGCTTGTTGGCCACGGCACGCAGCAGATCGATGGGCTCTTCACCGATACGGCTCTGCAGTTCGGGGGTCAGATTGAGCAGCGCCAGGCGCTGCGACACCCAGCCCTGGGAACGGTGGAGCCGCTTGGACAGCGCGGTCTGGCTGCCGTGGATGGCCAGCAGGCGCCGCAGGGCTCGGGCCTCGTCGAGTTCTCCCAGGTCGTGCCGGTGGATGTTGGCGACGAGGGCGGACTCGAGGAGTTCCTCGGAGTTGGTGCCCTGGTCGTCGCTGACCATCACCTTGACGGCGGTCAGTTCCGCCTCGCGGGCAGCGGCGAGGCGGCTGCTGCCGTCGATGACCACGTAGCTGGTGTCGGCTTCGAGGTCGGCTTCACGCTGGGGGTTGGCCTTGATGTAGGCGTCGCGGTTCATCACCGTGATCGCCTGCTTCTGACCGTGCGTCTTCAGGCTGCCCGCCAGATCGGTGAGGTCACCGAGACTGGAGCGGGGGTTGTCGGGGTTGAGGCTGATGCGATGAGGAGGAAGCTCGGTGGGCGGGGCGACGCCCTCGGTGGGTACCCCGGTGGCGGCGGCCACGGCCTGGCGGCGCGCGCTCACCGGGCGCACTCCCCCGCCGAAGCGGCCGGCTCCCAGCTGGTCGGCCTTGCTCATACGATCTCCCGGGCCAGCGCGCGCATCCCGATCGCCTGCTGCGACTTGGGGGCGTAGGACAGCAGGGGCCGCTTCATCCGGACCGCTTCCTTCTGCTCTTTGAGATCGCCGATGAGCCCGACGACCCGGGGATCCTTTATGTCGACCCACCCCTGGAGGGAGGAGGTGGCGATGAAGCCACGGCGCGAGTCGTAGAGGTTGACGACGATGCCGAGGTAGTCGATGTCGACCTGCAGGTCGCCGCGCAGGTCGTCGATCTGAGTGGTGAGCAGTTCGTAGGCGTCCGCGGAGCTGTCCTCGGCCTGCACGACGATCAGCGCGCCGGACTGACCGAGCTTCTCGCCGTCGCGCCGGCGGCCGTAGTACGCGGCGGCGTCCATGCTGAGACCGAGGCTGGGCGGGCAGTCGACGAGGATTACGTCGTAATCGGCCTCGAGCGGGGCAAGGGCACGCTCCAGTGCCGCTTCCCTGGCGCGTACGGCGGAGAGGCGGACATCGAGCAGGAAGGCGTCGTTGCAGGCGGGCAGCAGGTGCAGCCGGCCGCCGAAGGTCTCGTCGTCGACGGAGACGATGAGGTCGCGAAGGTCGCCCTTGGGGTCGCCCGCCATGTGGTTGGTCAGGCTGTCGCCGTTCATGGGCAGGGGCGCCGCCCCGAGCTGGTTGGTGAGGTGGCACTGCGGGTCGAAGTCGACGAGCAGGACCCGCAGCCCGAGCCCCGGCAGACTTTCCACGCTCAGCGGGTCGTCGCCGCCGGGCACTTCGTCGGACTGGGTGTCACTCGCACGCAGGGCCTCGGTGAGAGCCTTGGCCACCCTGACGGCGTGCAGGCTGTCGGCGTCCTCGGCAAGCGCTTCGCCGAGGCCCGCCGTGATCGCCGTCTTGCCGACGCCGCCCTTCTGGTTGCACACGATGATGCGACGGGTGATCTCGGGCCGTTCCACATGCGGCGCGGGATTGGAGTCGAGCCACAGCTGGACCGACTGTGCCAGGCCCTGGATGAGCGAGACACGGCGTTCCGCGGCGACCTGGCGGAACTCGTCCCACTGGCCGGGCGGCAGGAACGTGGAGAACGAGTCGGCACGTGAGGTGTCGATGGCCGGGGGAGTGGAGGCGAGCGTGCACCAGTCCCGGATGCCCTGCTCTACTGCCGCCTGGATCTCGATGCCGTGCTGGGCGGCTCTGACTTTGAGGTTCTGCCGGAGCCATCCCGGCAGTTTGGAGACGACCTTCTCGCGGTCGCTGGAAGTGGCTGGCGAACTCATAGACGACACCTTACTAACGTCCAAGATCTTTGGAAGCATCGACACGTTAGTTGAAGCGCTCTGACGGAACGCCAGCCGACACTCGCGGCACCCGAGCTATTACGCCGTAATAGCTCACGCGCAGAACTCTCCTGCCGGTCCGCCCGCTGATGGGCGCGGGTCACAACCCTCGCACCGGCACCCGCCGTCCTGACAGTCCCGGTCGTTTCCCCAGGTGGGCTGGGCCGCGTGGTACCAGGGGCCTTCGCCGGCCCCTGGACCCCGCTGCCCCGCCACTTCCCGGCGCGAACCCGTTTCGTCGTGGCTCAAGCCGTGCGCGCCGGGAAGCGACGGGCTCGTGTGTGCCGGGACTCGTCGTCGGGCGCGCCTCGAGCGGGGCTCGGTCCGGTGTCGAGCCGAGGGCGGTCGGGACCGACCTGTCGCGGGCCGGGGTCAGTTGGTTGCGTCGTCGAGTGCTCGCACGATTCCGGGGCGGGCTGACCACCGTTTGCCAAGGGAAGAGAGCGCAGCCGCCAATACGGCGCTGACCTGCAGAAACGCATCGAAGCACCAAGACCGTGGGAACTGGCAGGCAGTTCGGCGGATCGTGCAGAGCGATCCTCGGATCAGGGTGCCCGGATCCCTCGGACGTACCACCCGGTCCCAGCAACCTCGCACCACGACCGACAGGACCGCGACAGCGACCGAGAAAACCGCCACCACGACTGCAGGAACCGGGTACCACGATCCTCCAGCCGCACCAGATTGACGTGACGTACATGAGTCGGCGCCCGGGGCGGCCGTGACCGCACGGCGGGGCCCTTGACGGGACGGCAGGCGACACGGCCGACAGGCGGAGCTGATTGACTTCATGCTCATGTACGTTAAGTTCATCTGGTCGGCCTCACAGCCGTCCCTCATGAACCACCAATCACCCCCCTTCCACGGAGGGCCCGTTGGGAGCAGTACGCAGACTGGTCGACGCCGACACCGGCGAGCCGGTCCCCTATGCGCCGTATGCCTTCTCCGGCCGGCACACACAGGTCGACAAGGCGCGAGTCGAGGCGATCACCGAGTCCAAGGCGTTCACGCCCAGTCAGAAGTTCCTCGTTCTGTGGTGGATCGGGGTCTCTCCCGAGGGCATGGAACCACTGCGGGCCACCGGAGCGGACATCGCCAAACGAGTGGGAATGTCCACCGACGCGGTCGGAAAGATCAATAGGAAGCTGGCCAAACACCGCATCCTGGTCATCCGTGGACGCATCGGCAACTACAACTTCTACCGGATCAGCCCGTACATCGCCTTCCACGGCACAGGGATCGAGCAGCGCGAAGCGGTGAAGACCTGCAACCCGCCGGACATCCCCGGATTCGACGACAATGTTCCCGCACGGTGGGAGGTCCAGTGATCAGCAGCGACGACAAGCAGAAGAACCTCGAACTGCTCGAGAAGACCGCCGGCATGAGCGCCAACCAGCGTCTCGTCGTCATGCTGTACGCCCTGCACCCGACCGACCGGTCCGGCGCCGTCCTCGAGACCGCGGCCAACCTGGCCAAGCTCGTGGGCATGGCCCCGCCCGTCTTCTCCCGCACCCGCAAGCAGGTCATCGAGGCCGGCTGGCTGGAGGAGACCGAGCGGATCGGTCACATCAAGTACTACCGTCTCGACCCCAAGCGCATGGGGGAGAACGTCGTTGTTCCGCTGCGCCGCGCGACCTGACGTCCTGGGGAGCGCACCTCATTGACGTGACGTACATGAGCCAAGCTCCCCAGTCCGTCCTGCTTCACCCCGAGGCAAGGACAACGGCTGCGGGCACGCACGCATACGGCCTCGGCCGCCATCACGGCGGCCGAGGCCAAGTCGCAGCGCTCCTGCGTTGCGGAGAGGGCAGGATTCGAACCTGCGTGGACCCTCAAGAGGATCCGACTCCGGGCTACTGCCCTGGTCCCCGATCAGCCACTCCGGGCACCTCTCCTCGTTCCCGGCCTCGCGGTTTGCCCGCGGCGCCGTTCACGTGTTTCACGATGCCACAGGGGGCTGACCTCCTTCTGACGTGCCGCTGACGGGACGTCTCCGGGGCCTGACGGTGCCCGGCAGCATGCGGAGGTGCGCCGTCCGCTATTACGCCGTAATAGGCCGGGCCGCTATTACGGCGTAATAGCGGCCCAGCCTCGCGGATGTCGGTCCTGGACACACACGGTGACTTCACCTGTGTGTTCTCACAGGCTGCGGGCGGTGATGTTGCCGTAGGAGGTGGTCGCGTGGATGGCGAGGCCGGCGGCGGCGCCGTCGGTGTTGTTGAGGGCGTTGTGGATGCGGCCGTAGGTGGTGCCGCCGTCGAGGGAGGCGGAGACTCCGCGGGCGGCGCCGACCGAGATGTCGCCGTGCTGGGTGTTCAGGGTGACGGTGCCGTTCACGGCCTCGGTGATGTTCAGGTCGCCCTTCTGGGTGCTGAGCTCCGCGGGGCCGCCCAGGCGGCCGACGGTGATGTCGCCGGACTGCAGGGTGAGGTGGGCGCTGTCGGTCTCGTCGAGCTTGATGGTGCCCTGTGCGCCGTCGACGGTGACGTCGCCGAGGCGGCCGACGCCGCGGAGTTCGACGGCGGCCACCCTGGCCTGGACGCGGGAGCCGGCGGGCAGCTGGACGGTGACCTGGAGGTCTCCGGAGGGGCCGAGGACCCGGTTGGTCGCCTCCGCGGTCTCGATGCGCAGGACGCCGTCGTCGTAGGTGACCTGGGTCTGCTCCGCGGCCTTGACGTCGCGGCTCTTGGAGGGGTTGGCGGGCAGGATCTCGACGGTGGTGTCGCTGCGGTCGGCGGCGATGAACTGGACCTGTCCGGCGGGGATGTCGAGGACGGCCGTGATGGCGGCGGGGGTCTTGAACTGCTGCGGGGTGCTCTGGTTCTTCTGCATCGTGTGCTCCTCGGCTCGCTGTTTCCGTTGATGGAAACGCTACGTTGCATTTACAGATCCGGCAACAGCATCGTTGCGAATAATCGCTAACTCTGCAGGTGAAGGCCGATAAATCGTTGCAACAAGCCTGATGTTAATGCAACAATCCTGCCCCGTTCGTTGCAATGGTTTGGAGGTGAACGCTATGCGGGAGCGGCGGCTCTCACGCCGCCAGAGCGTCCTCCCGGGTCTCCGGGGCACGCAGCGCCGCCGTCACCGTGAGCGCCGACAGCAACAGCAGATACGCGCACACCAGCCAGGGTTCCCTGGACGCCACCAGATACAGCGAGGTGGCCAGCAGCGGCAGCAGCCCGCCGCCCAGCACCGCCCCGGTCTGATAGCCGAGGGAGGCGCCGCTCATCCGGACACCGGTGCGGAACAGTTCGCTCAACCAGGCCGCCTGAGGGCCGAACATGGCGTCGTGGAAGACGTTCACACCGATCAGCACGGCGATCCCGGCCAGCACCGGTGACCCCGTGTCGACGAGGAGGAAGAACGGCACGACGTACAGCGCGCTGCCCACCGCGCCGAACAGGAACACGGGCCTGCGCCCGAACCGGTCCGACAGCGCCCCCCACGCCGGCGCGGTGAGCATGCTGAGTGCCGCGCTGACCGTGATGACGGTGACGCCGAGGCCCTTGCCGTGGTGGCCGTGGTCGGTGAGATAGAAGAGCACGAAGACGGTGTAGAAGTACGAGACGGCCGTCTGGGACACCCGCAGGCCGACGGCCAGGGTCAGCGGGCCACGGTGGTGGCGCAGGGTGTCGTACACCGGACGCTGCACACGGGGCGCGGCCGTGAACGCCTCCGAGTCGTCGATCGTGGCCCGCAGCACCAGCCCGACGACGATCAGCACCAGACTGGACAGGAACAGCACCCGCCAGCCCCAGACGGCGAACTGGTGGTCGTCCAGCAGCGCTTGGGTCAGCGCGAACGCGCCGGAGGACAACAGCAGCCCCAGCGAGGAGCCCGACATCGCGAAGCCGCCCCACAGCCCGCGCCGCGCCGACCGGGCGCTCTCCACGGTGAGTACGGCGGCCCCGCCCTGCTCGGCACCGACCGCGAACCCCTGCACGACGCGCAGGAGCACCATCAGCACCGGTGCCAGCAGCCCGGCCTGCCGGTAGGTCGGCAGCGCGCCGACCAGGGCACTGGCCAGGCCCATCGTGAACAGGGACACCACCAGCACCGGTTTGCGCCCCCACCGGTCGCCGAAGTGCCCGGCGGCCGCGGCACCGAGAGGACGCGCGGCGAACCCGACGGCGTAGGTGGCGAAGGCGGCCAGGATCCCGGCGACCGGATCGAGGGAGGAGAAGAACAGCTTGTTGAAGACCAGGGCGCTGGCGGTGCCGTAGAGATAGAAGTCGTACCACTCCACGGCGGAGCCGATCATGCTGGCGACCGCGATGCGCCCGATGGCGGCCGGCCGGGGCGCGGACGGCGCGGCCGGCGTCACGCCGGGGGCCGACGGGGATCCGGTGAGGATGTTCTGGGTCATCGTCCGTCCTGAGGGGTCCGTGGATCACGAGGTCCGGCGGCGGTCGCGTGCCGGTCGAAGTGCTGTGCGGATACGGCGATGTAGACGGCCGCCGCGCTCGCCGCGACCGGCCCGTCCGCGCCGCCGACGTGCAGGTCCGCGGTGGCGAAGGCCTTCCGGCCGGCTACGGCCGTACAGCGCGCCCGTACCCGCAGCGGCTCGCCGAGCGGCACCGGGGCCAGGAACTGGACCTCCAGCCGGCCGGTGACATTGGGCCGGTTGAGCGCGCGCCACACCGCCAGGCTGGTGGCCTCGTCGAGCACCGCGGCCACGATGCCGCCGTGCGCGATACCAGGAGCCCCCTGATGCACCTGACCGAGGGTCAGCTCCGCGACGACACCACGCTCGTCCTCCTCGACGACCCGCAGGCCCAGCCCGGGGGAGGGCCCGCACCCGAAGCAGGAGGGATGGTCCGGCACGTGCGGCACCCGCACCCGCGGCTCCCCCAGGAGCAACGGCGAACACGGCGGCCGGGCCCCGCCGGGCGGCACGGCCCGCTCGGACGCCGCGCCCACCGCGTTGTGCCGATGCACCGCTGAGTCCGTCATGTGCTCTCCCCTCGCCGTTGCAGGCGCGGCGCGACGACGGCGGGGAGCGGACGGGGGCGCTCCAGGGCCCGCAGGACCGGGGCCGTCAGCAGCGCGGCGCCGGTGAACACCGCCGTCAGCAGCAGCCAGCCCGCCGGACCCAGCCCCACCACCGCGGTGACGGCGACCGGACCCAGCACCGCCTGCACGGTGACACCGAGGTTGAAGACCGACAGGTACTCCGCGCGCCGCCCCTCGGGCGCGTGGTCCACCGGCAGCGCCCAGCCCGCGATCGACTGCCACAGCTCACCCGCCGTCAGCGTGCCGACCGCCAGCACCAGCAGCACCAGCGCCCCGGCGCGGCCCGGGCCCGCGCTGAGGGCCAGCAGCAGCCCGGTCGCGGCCAGCAGCCAGGCCGCCCACCGCAGGGACCGCCGGCTCCGGCCCTCCTCCCGGGCGCCCCGGCTGAAGCGGATCTGCAGCCCGATCACCAGCGCGGTGTTCAGCGCGAACAACAGCGGGATCGCGGCCACCGGCGCGGAGGTGTGCCGCACCACCCACAGCGGCAGACCGACGTTCAGCATCGTCTGGTGCAGCACCAGCACCCCGTTGAGCGCGGTCACCGCGAGGAACCGCCGATCGCCCAGCCCGCGCGGCAGCCAGGTGCGGCGCGCCGCCGCGGCAGGGCCGCCCGCCCGGCGGGGCACCGCCACCGTGCGCAGCAGCAGCGCGGCGACGACATAGGAGGCGGCGTTGCCCAGCAGCATCGCCCGGAACGCCCACAGCTCGTGCACCGCCATCAGCGGCGTGGCCAGCAGCGCGCCCAGCGCGTAGCCGACATTGCGCACGGTACGGATCCGGGCCATGGCGCCGACCTGCTCGTCACCGCGCATCAGGTCCGCCACGACCGCCTGGATCATGGGCGGAGCGGACCGCTCGGCCATCGTCATCAGGCAGCACACCGCGGCGAAGGACAGCGGCCCGCGGACGAACGCCAGCGCCGCGAACGCGGCGGCCAGCCACAGCTGAAGCCCGATCAGCACCGGCCGCGCCCCGCACCGGTCGGCCAGCAGCCCGACGGGCACGGTGGCGAGGAACCCGGCACCACCCGCGAGAGCCAGCCCCAGCCCCAGCTGCGCCGGGGACAGACCCACGCCCTGCACGAAGTACACCGTGCCGCCCGCCAGATACAGCCCGGTCCCCAGCGAGTCCAGCAAGGAGACCACGGCGAACACCCGCCCGGGGCGCCCGCCGCGGCTCGTGCCGTTCTCGCCGCGCGGCCTCATGAGAGGTAGAACCCGTTCGGTTCCAGCGAGCGCAGCCGCTCGTAGTCCTCCAGCACCGCCCGCGCGGAGTCCGCCGCCAGGTAGACGAAGCCGGGGGAGGAGGCGAGATCCACCGTCCGCGGCACCGGACCGCCCGCGGACACCCTGCTGACCAGCCCGTCGAAGGTGTCCAGCCGCCGCAGCTTCTCCCGCCACGTGTCCGAGGCGGCCCGGCCCTGCCGGTCACTGATCAGCGAGACCCAGCGCACCGCCTTGGACCAGCGCACCGCGGTGTCGTCGAACGCGTCGAAACCGGCCGGATCGAGCAGGGACAGCGTCAGCAGCCGTACCTGGGACATGCCCGAGTACTTCAGCGACACCTCCGGCAGCACCCCGCCGCACAGCCGGGCCCCGGTCTCCAGCAGCACCGGACCGGCGGCGGTCACCCGCAGCTCACTGTGCCCGGCGCCGTTGCGGATGCCGAGCGCGGACAGCACCTGCCGGACATAGCGCACCGCCGCGGCGGCGGCCGGGTCGGCACAGGGCAGCGGCTCCTGGAAGTCGTACAGGCACGACCCGTTCGGGCCCGGCAGCCGTACCGAACGCCAGATCTCGACGATTTTGTGGTCGCCGTCCCGGGAGACGGAGTTGACCAGGTACTCCTCGCCGTCGAGGTAGTCCTGCACCAGTGCCGTGCCGTTCGGCTCGCCGAAGAAGTTCGGTGCGTCCAGCACCGTACGGCAGGCCGCGGCCACTTCGGCCTCGGTGCCGCACACCCACACGTTGTCGCTGCCCGCGCTGGACGGCGGCTTGACCACCACCCGGCCGCCGGGCCGGCCGGCGAACCAGGCCACGCCCTCGTCCGGGTCGGACACCGAGACGTCCTCGGCGGCGGCCAGGCCGGCCGCGCGCAACGCCCGGGCCATCGCCGGTTTGTCGCGCCGCGCCTCGGCGAGTTCCGGCCGGTTGCCGGGCAGTTGGAGCAGCTCGTTCAGCCGGTCGGCCAGCAGCACACCCGACTCGGTCCCGGCCACGACCCGGCTCACGCCGAGCTCCGCCAGCTCCGCGGCCGCCTCCTCCGGCCGGGGGTACCAGCCCAGGTCACGATGGTAGGCGGACGCGTCGAAGGCCCGGACGTACACCGCGGGCGGATGTTCCTGGCTGCGCACATGGACGCAGGAGGCTCCGGCCCGGTTGAGGTCCTCGACCAGGAAACGGGCGGTCGAGTAACCGTCCACGATGCCGATTCTCATGCTGGTGTCCTTCGTCGTGGGGGAGGGGCGACCGCGGGGGCTAGGGCAGCAGACGGACGGTGACCGTCTTGGGCCGCTGGTACTCGTGCAGGGCGAGGACGCTCAGGTCGGTGCCCTGGCCGGAGCCCCGGCGTCCGCCGTGCGGGAGTTCGGCCGTCTGCACCAGGTGACAGTTGACCCAGGCCTCCCCGGCGTCGAGCCGGCCCGCGAGGTCCAGCCCGCGGGTCAGGTCACGGGTCCACACGCTGGCCGCGAGCGCCTGCGGCACGCCGTGGGCGAGTTCGAGCGCGTGCTCCACGTCCCGGGCCGGCTGCACGGTCAGCAGCGGTCCGAAGACCTCCTCCTGGAGCGCCGGGCTGTCCTCGGGCAGGTCGGCCAGCACCCGCGCGCCACGCCAGAAGCCGCCCTCCTCGCCGGAAGCCGTGGCCAAGGGAGCGGTCACGTCGTGCTTGGCGCCGGAGGAGCCGGCGATACGGTCGTAACGGTTGGCCTGCGCCGGGTTGTTGAGCGGGCCGAAGTCACGTCCGGCCAGCCGGGCCGACATCGCCTCGGTCAGCGACTGCACCACCTGCTCGTAACCGTCCTGCAGCGCGATCACACGGGCCGGAGCCGCACAGCTCTGCCCCGCGTTGTACACGCAGGCGTCCGCGAGGTCCGCACACGTCTGCTCGGGCGCGTCGGGCAGCACGATCACCGGGCTGTTCCCGCCGAGTTCGAGACTGACCGGCCGGATCCCGGCCCGGGCGGCGACGTCCGCGCCGGCCGCCGCACTGCCGGTGAACGCGATCATGTCGACGTCGGCGCCGACCAGCAGCCGCCCGGTCTCCCGGTCGCCGGGCACCGCCCGCAGCACCCCCGCCCCGAGGGCGTCCTCGGCGTGCTCGGCGAGCAGGTCCAGCGCGTCCGGTGTGCTCTCGGCCGGCTTGACGACCACACAGTTGCCCGCGGCGAGCGCCGGCGCGCACCGCCAGGCCGCCATCATCAGCGGGTAGTTCCACGGCACGATCGCGGCCACCACACCGACCGGCTCCCAGCGCACCCAGCTCTCATGGCCGCCGATCAGCGACCCGGCCGCCGGCGAGCTGCCGGTCCGGGCCGCCCACGCGTAGAACCGGAACAGGTCGGCCGCCTCGGCGACCTCCCCCGACGACTCCCGGGCCGGCTTTCCGGTACCGGCCCGCTCCCGCTCGACGTACGCCTCGGCGTGCTCCTCGATCAGTCCCGCCAGCATCTCCAGCCGGCGCGCGCGCTCCTTGGGGACGAGCCGCCCCCAGGCCGCGGACGCCCGGCGGGCGGCGGCCACCGTGCCGGTGACCACCTCCCCGCGGCCGGGGGACAGCTGACCGCGGACCCGGCCGGTGCGCGGATCGACGAGCGGCAGCGGAGCCGCGGCGCTCACCGGGTGGTCCGGGTGGCGCAGTCGCGGCACGGGCAGTGCGGACAGTCCAGTCCGTGCAGCCGCTCCGGCACGACCGCGCTGACGTCGCAGATCAGGCAGGTCAGGTCGCCGTCCGGGGCGATGACCTCCTCGTAGGGCACCGGTGCCATGCGGTCCTCGGCGTCGATCTCCTTGTGCGGCGAGCCCACGGCCACGATCACATGGTCGGTGATGGCGCCGACCGCGTGCGGCACCTCGCCCTCGACCAGGTAGACCTGGCCCGCCCGCGTCGGGTACACGCGGCCGTCGTAAGTGATGGTGCCCTCGCCGCCGACGACGATCAGGATGTGGTGGCCGGGGTGGGTGTGCGGCACGAAGCCGGTACCTGCGGGCAGCCGTATCACGTCGGCGCCCACCGAGCCGTTGGTCACCAGCGCCTGACCGGTCGCGGGGGAGCCGTGCACGTCGACCGGCCGCGGGCCGTGGTCGATGTGCAGCTGGGTGGAGTCGTCCCCGACGAGGCTCTTGGCCCAGTCGACGATGGTCAGCCGCTGCGGCGCGTCGACCGTTGCGGTTGCGGAGTGGGTGGCCTGCGTGGTGAGCATGGGGACTCCTTGAGGCATCGGTTGTCGGGCATCGAGAAGGGATGCGGCCCGGTGGGGTCGGGCCGCTGGAAGGCAGGGGCGGCGTGCGGTCAGCCGGGAGGTGTCCCGCCCCAGACGACACCGCCCAGGTCGTACGGCCCGGCGCGCAGGGCGGAGAAGCCCAGGTCGCCGAACCCGGCGTCGCGCAGCAGGTCGAGCCACTCCCACCGCGTGCGGAAGCCGCCCCGGTCCCACCAGCCGTCGAAGAGGCAGAACAGGAAGTCCAGCGCCCACGGAGTGCCGTCGGCGGTGGTGGGGCTCGCCCCCTCCGCCAGGACGAGACGGCCGCCGTCCGCGAGCATGGCGCGCAGCCGGCGCAGGGTCGCCGCCTTGTCCGCCACGCAGTGCACGACGTTGGTGGCCAGGATCGTGTCGAACCCGCCGAGCCCCGCCGAGGGCTCGGAGTCGAGGTCGAGAACGATGCCCCGGCCCTGCCAGGTGCCGCGGGCCACCAGCTCGGGCAGCCGGTCCGACCAGACGAAGTCGCCGTCGACCAGACCGGCGACGCGGGAGGTGGTGTTGCCCACGCCGGAACCTGCCTCCAGGACCCGCCCGGTGAGCAGGCCGCCGGCGGTCAGGACGCGTGTGATCAGTTCCGGGTAGCGGTCCATGGGCCACTCGGTCATCAGCCGCTTCCACAGCCCCGGGTGTCGCCGCATCAGGTCCTCGCCCAAGCAGGCGCCCCGCGCGAACTCGGGCCAGCCCTCGACCAGCGCGTCCAGCGCGTCGTGCGCGGCACTGCGGCCCAGCGTGGCCCGGGTCTCCTGCGGCCGGGCCCCGCCCACCGCGGCCACCAGCGCGAGCGCCTGGCTGCGCAGCTGGGCGGACTGGGCGGTGGTGGGGCGTACGGGGCTGTCGACGACGGCACGCGCGGCCGCGGCGGCGTAGTGCAGCAACTCCTCGTAGCGGCGCGCTCCGTCCCGCAGCGCGGCCAGCCGGCGACCCATCGCCGCCCGCCGCGGCTTGCCGGTGTCGGTGGCCAGATACCCTCCGGTCCCGGCCGCCACGGGCCGCGGGAAACCGGCCTCGTACACCGCCCGCAGGCCGGCGGGCGACGCGTCCGGCGCGATCAGGCCGAACTCCTGCCCGTAGCCGGGTTCGTCCACCGCGACCGCCACGACCCGCCCGTCCAGCCCGCGCTGCCGCCAGCGCTGCTCGATCTCCAGCGGGTGGTACTTCTCACCGCCGCGGTTGACCCGGTCGTCGCGCCGGCCCTTCAGGACGAGGAAGCCGTCCCGTTCCTCCCCCATGTCGCCGGTGCGCAGCCAGCCGTCGTCGGCCAGGACGCGAGCGGTGGCCTGCGGATCCTCCCAGTAGCCGCGCATCCGGTCCGGCGTGCGGATCCACACCTCCCCGTCCTCCAGGCGCAGTTCGGTGCCCTCCAGGGGCAGGCCCACCGGCGGCTGGTGCGCGATGTACTGCTCGCGGAACTCCGCGGTGTCCAGCAGCGGCATGACGAAGCTGAAGTTCACCGCCTCCGTCAGCCCGTAGCCCTGGCGCAGCCGGGGCCCGTAGGCGTCGTGGAACCGGCGGGCGAGGCCGCTGGTGAGGGGCGCGGCGGCGGTGATGAGGTACTCCAGCCCGTCCGGCCAGGGGGGCCGGGCCTGCACCAGTTCGTGCAGCAGGGCCGGTGCGATGGACGCGGTGCGCGCGCCGGAGGCCTGGAGTTCCTTGAAGTACCGGCCGGGTTCGAAGGGCTGGGAGACGACGAGCGGTGTGCCGGTGGCCAGGGTTCCGGTCAGCGACATGACGATGGCGTTGCAGTGGTACAGCGGCAGACAGGTGCCGTGCGGCCGGGCGGGCGAGAAACCGTGCAGGCGGGCGGTCTTGAGCGCGTTGCCGAGGATGGCGTCCCGGTCGAGCTTGACCCCTTTGGGACGCCCGGTGGAGCCCGAGGTGAACATGATGTAGGCGAGCTGCTCGGCCTCGGGATGGGCGGGCTCCCCGTCCAGCTTCCGGGGTGTGAGGGCGGGACCGTCGAGCACGAGGGACGCGCCCACCCGCTCACCCATCCCGGCCAGCTCCCGGTCGGTGCACTTCGGCGAGAGCGGGACGCTGACGAGCTTCAGCTCGAAGCAGGCGGTCAGCGCCTCGGCCAGCTCCCGTCCGCTGGGACATCGCAGCATCACGCGGGCGCCCGCCTCGAGCTCGGCGAGCACCGGCCGCCATGCAGTCATCGGCACATCAACCCTTCTGAGTGACCGTCAGGACGCGAGGACCGGCGACTGCGCCGCCGTCCCGGCCGGAGTGTGCGGAAGACACCGCAGCCACCGCGGCAGCCGCTCGCCCAGGTACTGCTCGTACGCCTCGTCGATCCGCTGCCCGCCCGAGGTCTGCAGCCCGGGCGCCTCGGTCAGCTCCCGATCACCGATCACGCAGTACAGCGGCTGCCAGTCGCGGCGCAGCCGGGCGATCCTGGCCCGCACCGGCCGCCGGAACTCCAGGTCCACGGCCGTGCGCACATCCCGCGTCCACAGGGAGCCGGCCAGCTCGTACGCCCGGCCGACGTGCTTCTCGGCCAGTGGTACGAACGCGACCTGTACGGCCGCCAGTTCCGCCGGTATCTCCTTCGGCCCCAGGCCCGCCAGGCCCCGCCCGAGGACCAGCGGCAGCATCCGCGAGCCGCCCATGGCGACACAGGCGTGAATGATCACGGGGAATGTGCCGTCGTCCAGCCGGATCCCGAACCGCGGCGCGTTGATCTCGTCCAGCTGGATGTTCTGCAGCATGACCGCGTCATAGCCGGAGGACACCAGGATCGCGGTCTTCTGCGCATAGTATTTGGGATGCGCGGGCAACCGGCGAACCACCGTGATCCCACCGGCGTGCTTCGCCGCCTGACGGTAGAAGTCGTCCGTGTCCTGAGTGGTGCCGACCACCGAATCGAGAACGTGCACATAATCCCGGCCGAACCAGAATGCAGTGGATTCGGCAGCCAGGCCCAGTGCGTGCAGATACTGTTCGCCGGCGTTTTCGGGCGCGGCCAGGACATGCACGTCGGGCACCGTGAACTGCCGCCTGCGCTGAATGTTCGTCTCGCCCGACCTGAACCGGCGGAACACCGGCTGCGGGCTGTACATCGCGTACGGCAGCCGGGCCCGGTCGAGTGTGGTGTCCTGCAGCCAGGAGAACAGGTTGGGGTCCGCCGCGTAGCTCAGCCGGAGTCCGCCGCCCTTCTCCGTCAGCTCGAACATCCGCTGCTGGGCCGCGTAGTCGGCGGTCAGCTCGGTCATCGCCGGACCGGACCCGTCGAAGACGAGCGGGAAATGCACGGGATGGACGTCGAGCGCGGCCAGGTGCGGGCCGTTGAAGGCGTCCACGCCCGCCTCGAAGAGGGCACCGCGGGGCAGCGTCGTCAGGAACCCCCGGGGCACCCCGCGCCGGCTGACCAGCTCCAGCGCCTCGGCGGTCCGCATCACCTCGTCCCGCGCGCAGCGATGCTCGGGATCCCCGTCGGCCAGCATGCGCAGCGCCGAGTTCCCCGGGTCGACGGAGGCCAGAGCTTCCTTGTACCCGGCCTCCGGTCCCTGCCACAGAAGCTCGCCGGTATCCCCCAGAATCCGGACGTCAACGGCCTGCCCCATTGATCCCCTCCGCTGGAATTTCGAGACACCGGATCACTGAGACCGGCACGGTGACCGAGAGACTAGGAGGGATTCCGTACGGCGGCCAACGGGCTGAACCTCGACTGGACGAGAGCTCAAGGAGTTCTCATTTGGCTGTCCGCTTCCCCCGGTTTCTCCGCACCCCCGCTGGAATACGGCTGGAATCCCGCTGGAGTCGTCGTGGGCCACCGTTGATCTCCCAAGCCGGCTCTCCTAACTTCCTGGGAGAACCGAGCGCCGGTGGGGTTTTCGACACAGGAAGCGGGAAACCATGGCCGTCACATCTTCGCGCGCACCCGAAGAGACCCTGCGGCCACCGGTCCGTCTGGCCGCGCTCGTCGACGACACGGACGCCTTCCACGGCGAGTTCTGGGGCGTCACCACCGCGTTCCTGCCGTCCTGTTTCCCGGCCGGCCTCCTGACCCGCGAGGGGATCAGGTCCCGCATCGGCACCGGCCTGCCCGTCCTCCCGTGCACCGGCGCCGTCCCCGAGGACACCGGCGCCGCCCCGGCACACCCGGGCACCCGCATCCGGACCGGCCAGAACGGCACCTTCCGCCTGGACCGTCCCGAGCAGCACGAGACCTGGATCGCGGACCTGCTCGCCGGTCTGGGCGCCGACCTCGGCACCACCGTCCGGGCGACCCTGGTGCTCGGCGCACCCGACCCGGTCCGCCGCGCCGCCTTCGCGCCGGACACCGAGACGGATCGCACCCAGGTCCGCCACGTGCCGGAGCACTTGTTCGTCCTCCAGCTCGACGGACAGACCAGCTGGAACACCACCGGCCCCGAGACCGACACCGTCGGCCAGGACCCCTGGGCGACGGTCACCCTCAAAGCCGGCGACGCCCTCTACCTCCCCCCGGGCCGGCCGTACACGGCCACGGTCCGCGGGGGCGGTTCGCTGCACCTGCTGCTCACCGCCGAACGGCACAGCACCCGGGCGGTGGCGGCCCGCGCGGTCACCGGCTTCCTCGGCACCACGGCCGCCCACGCCGTCCCGGGAACCTCCCCGGCCACGACTCATCACGCACGGCTGGCCTGGCTCCGCGCGGAGCTGACCGGCTACCTCCCGCCGAGTGACCTGGCCGAGCTGCTCCGTACGACGCAGACCGCGCACGACGACTGACGGAATCGGTCTCTCCCGTGCTCACCAAGGCGTACGGCGAGCGCGGCGGTCACGCGGGGTGCGGAGGCTGTGCCGGGCGGGCGGCTTCTGGCCGGGAGCAGGCGCGCCACCATGGCGTCGATCAGTGTGTCGAGCCGGTGTGGCGTGAGGAGTTCGGGGACGGTCAGGTCGTCGACGATCAGCCCGAGCATGGCCAGGTAGAGCAGGACCACCCCCGTGCGGTCGCCCGGCAGTGCCCAGCAGGACCAGGGCGCCCAGGACGGCGTTGAAGACGAACACCGCCCGCCACGAAGCCGCTGGTGAGAACGCCGCCGTGGGCGAGGCCCGCGGCGAAGCTCGTGGAGCCGACACCGCTTGGGAGACCGCAGCCCGGCAGGGCATCGCCTTCCTGCGGTTGTCCGGCGGACGGTACCCGGAGGATCCCGCGATCGTCGCCCTGGTCGGTGAACTCTCCGTCAGGAGCGGGGAGTTCCGTACCTGGTGGGCGCAGCACGACGTCCAGGACCGCGGCAGCGGCCGCAAGGGCTTCAACCATCCGCTGGCGGGGAGAGCCTGTACCCGGTGAAGTCGGTGACCGGGACGTATCCGATGCGCTGGTAGAGGGCGTTGCTGGTGGGGTTGGCCGGGTTGGTGAACAGGACGACGTCCGTCGCGCCCGCGGCCAGCGCGGCCCTGCTCACCTCGACCGTCACGGCGCCCGCGTAGCCGCGGCCCCGGAGGTGGGCCGGGGTGTAGACGGGGTCCACCCGGACCTGGCCGGCGACCACCGGGTTCACGCCCGCCATGGAGACGGGCGTGCCGTCCGGGGTCTCCCAGAAGGTGTAGCGCTTCTCGGCGAAGCGGGTGCCGGCCCAGGAGCCGGCGTCGATGGAGACGACCTCCCCGACGTCCGCGGCGAACTCACGGCACCAGCGCATGAGGTGCTCATGGTCCCGCTCGCCCACGAGCCGGCCCCGGCCCTCTGGGCGCGGCTCGGGAGGGGTGAGCGTGCCGAGCCGGTGGAGACGGCCCCGCCAGTCGCGTACCGGCGCCGCGCCCGTGTGCCGCTGCCAGGCCTCGGCGAAGGCGGTGGCGGTGCCGTGGTCCGCGGTGACGCCGGAGAAGGGACGGCCCAGGTCGGCCAGCTGGGCGGCGAGGGTGTCGGCCTGCTCGGGGGAGAGGGCGGTGAGGGTCAGGCGGCCGCGCGGAGTGCGGTAGAAGATGGCGCGGACCTCGCCCTCCGACTCCAGCCGGCCGAAGAGGGTGGCCCCGGTGCCGTATGCGTCCATACGGCGTGTTCGCAGTTTCTCGAGCGTGGTCAGCGGGGTGTTGTGCATCACGGGGCGTGAGCGCAGGAACTCCCCGGCTCGGGCGAGGAAGTCGTCGATGTCTTTGGTGAGTTGCCAGTCATCCGGGCGCATGCTTCATGGTCCCTGACGCGGGGGTGTCCGAGGTGGCTCGGTTTCCCGGCCGGTGCCGCCGGTGCGGTCCGGTCCGCTGCCGCGCCCGCCCTCAGATCTTCCAGGAACGCAGCGCCCCGGCGACGGCGTAGACACTCAGGCGAGTGTCCCGGACCTTGCGGACGAGATCGGACAGTGCGCCGTACGGTGGGTCGATGCCCTCACCGGACTGGTCCATGTACTGAGCGGCCACGAAGGCGGCGAACAGGCTGTTGCGGTGCGGAAGCGGTTCGAGGCGCACGATCGTGTGCAACAGCGCGGCCGCGCGCCAGGCGGCATCCGGATCGGCCGTCTCCAGTGTCGGCATCTTGGTCTTGTGCCGCGCGACGGACGCCACCAGCGCCGAGTAGTCGGTCACCGTCACGTCCTCGTGCCCGAGGGCCGCCTCCTGGACGTCGAGCAGCCAGGAGACGTCGATGTGCAGAACCATCAGGCAGCCGCAGCGCCGTCGCCACGCCGGGAGGGAGGAACCTCCTCGGGGAACGCTTCGTCGAACTCGCCACGCAGCCTGTCGGCCCAGGCGGTGGCGCCGGCGACGAACCGCTTGCGATGCATCTCGCGCACGCCGAGATCGTGCAGGTACTGCTTCAGGCTCTTGCCCTCCGCGGCGGCGGCGGCGCGGACGCCTTCCATTTCCTCGTCGGAGAAGGACACGTTCAGTGATGGCATGCTCGGATGGTACCTAGTTGGTACCTGGCCCGCCAGCCCTGTGCCGGTCGTCCGAACCGGGCTCGGTGGTGGGGTCCGGGGCCGTCCGGGATCTGGTGTAGAGGACTTCGCGGCCCTGTTCCGCGGCGCGGATGAGCCCTTCGCTGACGAAGTCGAGGAAACGGGCGGCGTTTTCGAGGCGGGTGGCGGCGGGGGTGCCGAGGCCGAGGACGCGGACGCCCTGGCGTGCGGTCTGGATGAATTCGTCGTTGGCCCGGGCGCTGCGGATCATGGACTGGTACCAGAGGTCGTCGTCGACGACGTAGCGTTCGCGGCGGCGTTCGTCGCGCTCCCGGCGGACGAGGTCCAGGCCCTCGAGGAACGCGATCGCCTTGGAGATGGACGCCGGGCTGACCTGAAGGCGCTCGGCGAGTTCCGAGGCGGTGAGCCTGCCGGTGTCGGTGGTGTAGAGGCAGCCCAGTACCCGGGCCATCATCTTGGGCACACCCGAGGTCATGAAGACGCTGGTGAGGGTCTCCTGGTAGTCGCGTACGGCCTCGGCGTCGCGTCCGTAGGGCTGCGGCAGCGTCTGCGGCCCCCCGGGCTGGGCGGGCTTGCGCCGGTGGGTGCGCTGCTGGGTGGCGCGCTGTGCCAGGTCGGCGCGGTAGCCGGTGGGGCCGCCGTTCCGCGTCACCTCACGCGTGATCGTGGAGGTCGGACGGTCGAGACGGCGGGCGATCTCGGCGTAGGCCAGGCCGTCGGCCAGTCCCACCGCGATCTGCTGGCGCTCCTGCTGGGTGAGCCTGCCTCCCGGCATCACGGCCCCCTTCCTGCCCCACGGGTGCTCCATGGCGCTGCTCGTTGATCCCTGTTCGCCTCCACCATAGCGTTCGCTTTCAATCAATTGCAACGATCGACTGTTTCCGTCGTTGCGTTAAGTGCGAGGACATTGCGCTGATCGTTGCGTGTCTACCTGCATTGATGGTGCCTCTTGAGCAAAGAAGCCGCTCCCTGGAAATTGGAAAAGCAACGTAGCGTTTCTCCATTCGGAAACGGTCGCTCGCGAGTGGCCGCGAAGGGGCCCGTCGGGGGTTCAAATACATACCGGAAGGGAGGTATTTTGAATGCCCACCTGCATACGTGGGAGAAGGTATGCAGGTCGATGAACCACACAGATCGGATGGTTCCCGTGAGCAACGCCCACACTCCGAGGAGCACACGAACGGCCACGCGCCACCAGGCTTCCCGGCCCGCACCCAAGCAGGCGCGGGCCGCACAGACCCGGGCCCAGGTACTCGCCGCGGCAGCCGAGCTGTTCGCCGAGCGGGGATTCCCGCACACCTCCATCGCCGGCATCGCCGAACAAGTGGGCATGACCAAGGGCGCGCTGTACTTCCACTTCCGCGACAAGGAGGACATCGCCGCCGAGGTCGTGCGCGAGTTGTACGACCGATGGCGCGAACTGGCGGAAGAGGCGCACGCCGCGGGCCTGCAGCCCATGGAGACCGTCCAGGCGCTGCTGAGCGAGGCGGCCAACAACTTCTTCAACGACGACGTCGTCAAGGCGGGAGCCAGGCTCCAGGCCGAGCGGTCCCTGGCCGACGCCACACTGCCCGAGCCTTACGTCGAGTGGATCTCCACCGTCTCCACCCTGCTGGCCAAGGCCCGCGGCGCCGGTCAGCTCCGCGAGGGCGTCGACCCCGAGGCCGCCGCGCACGCGCTCGTGTCCGCGTTGTTCGGTACGCAGCACATCTGCGACGTCCTCAACCGACGCGCCGACCTGCCCCGCCGCTGGGCCGAGGTCAGCGACCTCCTCTTCCCCTCCATCATGGCCACCCCGGAGTGAGGCTTCGGCCGAGGCGGTCGAGCAGGGTGAAGGCGTCCGGCAGCCGCGGGCCGACGTGGCTGCCTGCGTGAGGATCCGGGGTGACCACGCCTGGCGGTCCGCTCCTACGACAGCCACGCAAGGGGCCCCTGGGAACGTCACAGCCGCAACCCACGACCCTGTCCGACAGCCAACTCGCCGCCCCGGAACCGCCGGCAGCGTAGCCCGCCGCGCACGCCACCCGGACAAGAGCTCCACAGCGACCGGTCCGCCCACGGCCCCGCCGACGGTTCTGCGACCGGAAGGGCTGTTTCCGCAAGATGTTCGTGGGCCGACTGCGTTCCGGGTCTGGTGCCGGGCAGCGACTGAAGCGACTGAAGATCCGGGTACTCATCGCTTCCCGGGCCCTCGGCCCGGCAAGGGCCCCCGGCGCTCCGCCGGGGGACGGCCGTCGAGGCCCGGCTACAGAGCGATCCAGTCCAGCGTCGTGCGCGCCAGTCGTGCCACCTCGTCCAGCAGGGCCAACCGGGCCTCGCGGACCGCAGGCTCCGGGTCCATCACCAGAACCTCGTCGAAGAAGACGTTGATCGCGGCGACCAATGGGGCGGAAACCTCGATCAGCGCGGCGAGGTCGTCCTCACGGCCGTGCAGGGCCCGACGGACGGCCTCGGTGCTCTCGGCGAGACGCAGCTCGGCCGGTGCGGTCAGCAGGGACCGGTCCACCGGGCGGGCGGCGCCCTCCACGGAGTCTCCGGGAAGGATGCGCAGCACCCGCTGGAACGCGGCAGTCAGGGCGTCGAACGCCTCACCACCGACATGGCGCTCCACGGTGGCCAGAGTGCGGTCGCCGTGGGCGGGACGGTCCGCCCAGGCCAGAACGGCCTGGACGAGGCGGTGTTCGTGTCCCGCGTCCAGGAGCTGCTGCTCGTAGCGACGGGTGATCAGTTCCGCGGCGTCCGCGAGCCGTTCGGCGGGCGCCTCGACGCCCTGGGCGGCATAGCGTTCGGCGGCCGCGCGCAGCCCGTCGCCCACCCGGACGTCGGCCAGCGCGGGCATGCTCCGCAGGACGTTGAGCAGGCCGATGGCGGCCCTGCGCACACCGTACGGATCGGAGCTTCCGGTCGGCACCGCGCCGATCACGAACATGCCCGTCACCAGGTCGAACCGGTCGGCGAGCGACAGCACGGCGCCGGCGTCGGTGGTGGGCAGGGCGCCGCCGGCCGAGCGCGGCAGCTCCATCTCGGCCAGGGCCCGCGCAACGTCCGCGGACTCGCCGGCACGGCGTGCGTACTCCTCGGCCATCACCCCGGCCAGGCCGGAGAACTCGACCACCATCTGCGACGCCAGGTCGAACTTCGCCAGCTCACTGGCGCGGCGCACGGTGGCGACCGCGTCCTGCGTGAGCCCGGCGCGTTCGGCCAGCCCGAGGGAGAGGGCGGCGATGCGGTCGGCGCGGTCGGCGACCGTACCGAGCCGGTCCTCGAAGGTCAGCTTGTCCAGCCGGCGGCGGAACTCCTCGGGGGCCACCTTCAGGTCGGCACGCCAGAAGAAGGCGGCGTCCTCGTAACGGGCCCGCAGCACCGCCTCGTTGCCCGCCCGCACCACGTCCTCGACACACGTGCCGTTGGCGAACGTGACGAAGCTCGACGTGAGGGTGCCGTTGCCGTCGAGCACCGGAAGATAGCGCTGGTGCTTGCGCATCACGGTGGTCAGGACGCTCGCGGGCAGTTCGAGGTAGCGCTCGTCGAAGGAACCACGGACGGGGTGCGGATACTCCAGGATGTCGGTGATCTCGTCGATCAGCGCCGCCTCACCGGCCACGTCGATGTGTCCGCCGGCCTCGGCCGCGGCCTCGCGGGCACCGCGCACCACAGCATCCCGCCGGGCCTCGCGGTCCAGGAGGACGCCGTGCAGCCGGAGGAAGTCGGCGTAGCCGTCGGCCGACTTCACCTGGACGACCGGCTCGGGGGCGGTGCGGTGAACGCGCGTGGTGGTGCCGGAGGCGAGCGCGGAGACGGCGACGGGCAGGGGGGTGTTGCCGAGCAGGGCGAGCAGCCAGCGCACGGGGCGGGAGAACGACAGGGCCGGGTCGTTCCACCGCATGTTCCGGGTGGACCGCAGCCCGGACACGACCTCGGCCAGCAGTTCACTGATCACCTCGGCCGCCGTGCGGCCCGGCTCGTCGCGGGTGAGCGCGACGTAGTCGACACCGCCGACCTCGACGGTGTGCAGGGCCGTAGGTTCGACGCCCTGGCTGCGGGCGAAGCCCAGCAGGGCGGGGGTGGCATTGCCGTCCCGGTAGGCGGCGGCGACCTTGGGACCGCGCACCGTCCTGGCGGTGTCCGGCTCCCGCGGTTCCACGCCCTCGACCGTGACCACGACACGGCGTGGTGTGGCCCGCACGGTGATCGGGCCGTGCCCCAACCGGGTGGCGGCAAGCCTGGTCGTGATCGACTCGCGCACCGCGTCCGTGGTCGCGGGGACGTCGGCGTAGGGCAGTTCCTCCACGCCGATCTCGAACAGCAGCGTCCCGGTGCCGGACACGGCGGGCAACGGGTCCCGCGTGACCGGGTCCGGCGCCGGCGTCACCCCGAGCGGGTGCTCCAGGGCGGTGCGGCGCTGCGCCCACAGCTTGGCCGAATCGTGCGTCAGACGCCGCATCAGAGAGAATGCCTTGGCGCGCTCAGTGGTGCTGATCGCGCCCCGCGCGTCCAGCACATTGAAGGTGTGGCTGCACTTGAGCACATAGGTGTAGGCCGGAACCGGCAGCTCGAGGTCCAGCATGCGCCGCGCCTCGGCCGCGTACGCCTCGAAGAGCCCCCGGTTCGTTTCGACGTCGGCGTCGTCGAGGTAGTAGCGGCTCATCTCGTACTCGTTCTGCCCGAACACCTCGCCGTAGGTGATGCCCGGTGCATAGGCGATGTCCTTGAAGTGGGACACGCCCTGAAGGTTCATCAGAATGCGTTCGAGGCCGTAGGTGATCTCGACCGACACGGGAGCCAGCGTGATACCGCCGACCTGCTGGAAGTAGGTGAACTGGGTGATCTCCATGCCGTCCAGCCAGACCTCCCAGCCCAGCCCCCAGGCCCCGAGCGCGGGGGAGGCCCAGTTGTCCTCCACGAACCGCACGTCGTGCGCGCCCAAGTCGATGCCGAGCGCCTCGAGACTGCCCAGGTACAGCTCCTGCGGGTTGCCCGGGTCAGGCTTGAGGATCACCTGGAACTGCGTGTGGGTCTGCAGCCGGTTGGGATTCTCCCCGTAGCGCGAGTCGTCCGGCCGCACGCTCGGCTCCACGTAGGCGACGCTCCAGGGCTCGGGACCGATCACCCGCAAGGCCGTGGACGGGTTGGCAGTACCGGCGCCCACCTCCGTGTTCAACGGCTGCGTGATCATGCAACCGTTGTCGCTCCAGTACTTCTGCAGGGTGAGGATGGCATCCTGCATGGTCAGCGCCGTCTGGCCGTTCTTCAAAACGAATCGCCTGTTTCCCGGGTCGGTTCGGCAGGGTGGTGTGTGGGCACTGTCCGGACGCCGCCGCCTGGACCGAGGCCCTCAGGAATATTCATGATCTCACAGGGCCCAATTGCGCGGGAAAAGTGGTGTGTTGGCCGGATCCCGGGCCCCGCACGGCCGGATTCCGGCCCTCAGCAAACCCTTTCCCAGTCCGCCGCCAGCTTCAGCGCGGCCTGCTGCGAGGGCAGCTCGTCGACGTCGTCGGCCGGCGGACTCGCATGCCGCCGCAGCTGCTCCTCGGCCGCCGCGACCGCGAATGCGGCCGGCTTCCACGCGTCTGCGGAACCGGTGGTCCGCTCGCCGAGCAGTCTCAGCAGGGCTCGGTAGTTCTGACCGCGCCCGCGGGCGACCGGGCGTACGGACTCCATGGCGAGGACCGTGGCCGAGGACAACGCGTCCAGGGCCATCAGATCGGTCACGCCGTGCGTCACGGCGGCCGCGGCCGGGCCGGCGAGAACGGGGTGGGTAATGCCCCCGGCCTGCATCAGAACCATGTTCACGCCGAAGGCGAGTTCCACGCCGATCGCACGACCGGCCTCCTCGATCACGATGACGTTGGCGACATCGGCCCATCCTCCAACGCCCCGCAAGGCCAGATTGGCGTTGCGGCCGGTGACGCCCGGCAGGCCGAAGACGTGCCGGAACACCCCGGGGTTGTGAACGGTGGGCACCACATCGAGACCGGCCGCGACACCGCACTCCCTCAGGTCCCGGTCGTCGGCCAGCACACGCAGCTGCACGTCGTGTGCCGGGAAACCGAGCCTGTCGATGAGCAGTTCCCGGGCGAGCGCGGTGAGTCCCGGCGCGTCCCCGGAGGGCCCCAGCGCGCCGAACGACATGAAGGAGCAGCCGAAGGGGGACATCTCCCCGGTCCGCCGGATGTGCTCGAGGTTGCGTAACCGCAGCGCGGGTTGGACCAGGAAGGCGCGCTCGCGCACACCACCGGAGAGCATCGGTTTCAGCACGCTGATGGTGGAGTTGGTGTAGCGCACGGACGGATCATGGCGGGACACCACCGGCCGCCGCTCCCGCTCCGCGTAACCGGCCGCGAGGCACGTACTGCGGAACGCCTCCACTACGGCGACCGCGGCCTCGGCGACGGCATCGACCGCCGGGCGGTCGGCCCTGGCGCCCGCGACGGTCGGCTCGTGCAGGATCGTTTCCGGCGCGGGGTTCCCCGGCGAAACCGGGTACGGGCGCGGAGCATGAACGGCTTCCGGTTGCGGCGGGCGGCTCACCATCGGGCACCGCCCGAGGAACGGGGCGCGACCGCCGCGCCGTCGAGGCAGAGCGTCGCGTCGTCCAGTACGGCCCGCACACCCATGGGCAGGGTCACCATAGGGTTGGTGTGGCCACAGGGAAAGCCGATGACGACGGGGAAGTCGTGCCCGTGCAGCGTCTGGGCGATCGCATGGCCCAGGTCCTCGATCTGGCTCTCGCGGAAGGGCCAGCCGAACACGATGCCACGCGCCCCGTCGAACATTCCGGCGAGGTTCATCGACAGGAGATCCTCGGCGGCATTGATCATGGAGTACGGCAGCTGGGGTGTCTCCAGCAGCACGATGCAGTCGGTGAAGTCGGGCTGCCACGGCGTGCCGACCAGGCGCTGCAGCACCGGCAGGCAGCCACCCGCCAGGGTTCCCACGACCCGCCCGGGGCGCAGCACCTCGGGCGTCGGTGCGGGGGCGGCGCGCCGGGCCCTTCCGGGGGCGCTCCAGTCCGCTCCCTCCGTGATGATGCGCTCCGGCCTGGGCACCGGCCCGGCCGGCCGGGGCGAGCCGGTCACCTTCAGGAAGTGTTCCGCCGTCTCCCTCAGGGGGGACGGGTACTCGGCCCATTCCGCCATGACCGAGGGCCCGTAGAAGGTGACCAGACCGGTCTCGGCGCGGATCGCCGTGTGGAGCGTGGTGACGTCCGAGTAGCCGCAGAACACCTTGGGGTTCGCGCCGATGAGCCCGTAGTCGAGTTCGGGGAGCAGTTGCGCGCTGAGGTTGCCGCCGATGGCGCACAGCACCGCGCGGACCTCGTCGTCCTTGAACGCCTCGTGCAGATCCGCGATCCGCTCGCCGACCCCTCCCGCCGTCCACCGGCCGGTCGCGCGGGCGTTCGTGGCGAGCCGGGGGCGCAGGCCCGCGTCCCGCAACGCCTGCAGCCCGCGCTCCAGACGCTCGGGATAGCGGCCGGCCGCATCCGAGGCGGGGGCGATGACGGCGATCACGTCACCGGACACCAGAGCGGGCGGCAGTGTCGGGGCGGGTGCCGAGGACGGCGGCGATTCTTCAGCTTTCACGAGCGAGCCCTTCCTTTGCCCTGGATCCTTTTCTGTGCGCGAAACCATCGGGTGCCCTTTGTTTCGGGCCCGGTGCGCGGCGAAGTCGATTTCGAGAAAACGACGACGACCTTAGATATCCAAATGCCGTACGGGCAACCGCCACTGTCGGTGAGTCAGCTCACATTCCACGCGCTACTGGCCGCCCCGCCGGGCCGGAGCATGCCATACAGCAACCTGCCAGGCAGATTCCTTGGTGCCGCGGCAACCTGCGCATAACGTTCCGGCGAGGGGGATTCGGTCATCCGTTTCCTCCTCGGCGACGCATGAATAACCGCCCAGGGGGTCCACCATGAATTTTCTGCTGCGCGCCTCGTCGAGCCTCAACTGGGACTGACTTCCCTCCCGCGCCGCGTACTTGCCGCACGGGGCCAATGATTCGAGGCAAAGAGGCCGAACAGCAAGGCCGGAAAGATAGGACAGCGAGGTATGAGCGAAACCAATCTCTTGGTGTACTCCTGGAATGCGGTCACCCTGGAGGCGCTGCTGGACCGCGGTGCCCGCCTGACGCTGGTCTTCGACGCGTGGGAGGCGACCCACCGGACCATCGACCCGGAGCTGCTGGCTCGGGCGGACCGCCACTACGTGATCACCAGCTATGACGCACTCAACGAGGTCGCACAGCTCGCCGTCGAACTCCGTGCCACCGGCGTGAAGATCGACCGGGTCCTCAGCCTGTCGGAGTTCAGCCAGTTCAGCGCCGCCTACATCGCCGGCCTGCTCGGTCTCGAACAGCCCTCGATCGAGAAGTCCGTGCTCATGCGTGACAAGCGGGCCATGAAGGAGCGTGCGGCACGAGCCGGCATCGCCTGCGCCCGCTTCGAGTCGCTTGCCACCACCGACATCGACGGTTCCGTACGTCGCGTCGAGGAACGGCTCGGCTTCCCCGTCGTCGTCAAGCCCGCCGCCGGCCTGGGCTCCGTGGCCACCTCCGCGGTGCACAGCGCCGAGGAGCTCACCGCCGTACTGCGCACCGCCGCGAGCGGCACCGAGGACACCGGCGTCACGCACTTCCTGATCGCCGAGGAGCCGATCGACGGCGACGAGTACCACGTCGACGCCGTCTGGGACAACGGCGTCGCGCAGGTCCTGGGCGTCAGCCGCTATCTGAAGCCGCGCATGCTGGTGAGCACGCCGGGCCGGGAGAACGGCTCGATCCTCCTGCCGCGCGACCGCGAGAGCGAGCTCTACGCCGAGGTCGAGGAGCTGCACGCCCGCGTCAACGCCGCGTTCGGCATCACCGACGACATCACCCACCTGGAGATCTTCCGCCGCGCCGACGGCCGACTCTGGTTCTCCGAGATGGCGACCCGGTTCGCCGGCGGCGCCATCCCCGAGAGCTTCAAGCCCTACGGCGCCGACCTGCGCGAACTGTGGATCGACACCGTCGTGCAGACGGACCGGCAACCGCTGGAACTGAAGGCTCCCGAGTATCCGTACGTCGGCTGGATCAATCTGGCCCCCGCCGCCGCCGGCGTCATCACCCGGGAACCCTCCGACGAGCAGATCGCGGCCTTCCCCTACGTCCTGGACACCATTCGGTCCCGTGCGGTCGGCTTCGACATCGAGGAACTGCACCCCTCGGTGTGGTGTCTGATGCTCGTCATCAGCGCCGGGAGCGAGGAGGAGTTCCGCCAACGCGCCGCCGAACTGGAGGCCGCGCTGCTTCCCGCGTACGCGACGGCGCCGACTTCGTGAGCACGGTCGGCAACGTCTCCGAGGCGCCTGCGGGGCTCGGTTTCGGGACCCGGTTCACCGCCAGCATGGTGGTGTCGCGGTGGACGGCGGGCGACGACTGGTCGGCGCTCCAGGTGGTCCCGCACCGGCCGCTCGCACTGTCGCCTGCGGCCATGGCCCTGCACTACGGACAGGCGATCTTCGAAGGACTGAAGGCGTACCCTCACGCGGACGGCTCGCTCGCGCTGTTCCGGCCGCACGCCGGCGCCGTGCGCCTCAACCGCAGTGCCGAGCGGCTCGCCATGCCCGCCCTGCCCGTCGAGATGTTCGTCGAAGCCTGTGCGCGACTGGTGCGCGCCGACGCGTTGGAAGTGCCCACGGGCCCCGGGCAGAGCCTCTACCTCAGGCCCTTCATGATCGCGGTGGAGCCGAACCTGGGTGTCCGACCGGCACGGGAATACCTGTTCGCGGTGATCGCCTCACCGGTCGACCACTTCTTCGCGGACGGCTCCGAGACCATCGACGTCTGGTGCCCGTCCGACCAGATCCGCGCGGCTCCCGGAGGGACCGGCGCGGCCAAGTGCGCCGGCAACTACGCCGCAGGCCTGGCCGCCAAGTCCCTTGCCCTCGCCCGGGGCTGTCATGAGGTCCTGTGGCTCGACGCCCGCGAACACCGCTTCGTGGAGGAACTCGGCGCCATGAACTTCTTCGGCGTCACCCGGGAAACCTCGGGCGCGCCGCTCCTGGTGACCCCGCCCCTGTCGGGAACCATCCTGGCCGGAAACACCAGGGACACCCTCATCGAGATCGCCGCCGACCTCGGTGTGCGGACCGAACAACGACCGGTCGCCGTCACCGAGTTGACAACGGGTGACACCCCTCTCGCCGAGGCCTTCGCCTGCGGCACCGCCGCCTCCGTGGTGCCCATCGGCAGCGTGACGACGGCCGAGGGCCGCTACGTCCTGGGCGACGGCCGTCCTGGCGTGCTCACCACCCGGCTCCGCGAGGAGCTGGCCGCCATCCAGTACGGAGAGCGAACCGACACCCGGAACTGGATCCACACCGTCTGACCCTGGCCGTTCGGCCACCCATCCCAAGGAGAACCACCTTGACCACGCCCACCTACACACACGGCGGATGGCGTCCTTCGCAGGACCGCTTTCTCGAGATCATCGACCAGCCGCTGTACCGCACACTGGTGGACCTGCAGGACCTCGTCACCCTCGAGACCGCCCTCTTCTGGAGGGAGCGGGGCGTCAGGTCCGTCCATCTGCCGATCACGACCAACAGCATCTCCAGTCCGATGGGCCTGGGCAGCGACTCGCTCCCGGTCGAGATCGACCTGTTCGGCCAGCGCACCTTCCTCGCCGACTCGATGCAGTTCATGCTGGAGTACGGCTGCCGGCTCAGCCCGCAGGGCAGCTGGTACCTGATGCCGAGCTTCCGCGGCGAGGACTGCGACGAGTCACACCTCAACCAGTTCTTCCACAGCGAGGCCGAGCTTCCCGGTGGCCTCGACGCGTGCATCGACACCGTCAACGCGTACATGCGCCGACTGGCGCAGGCCGTCCTGGACCGGCACGCCGACGACGTACGGGCCATCGCGGGTACCACCGAGCACCTGGAGCGCATGGCCGGGCTGGAGTCCTTCCCCCGCATGACCTTCGACGAGGCCGTCGCCCACCTGGGTGACGACCCGAACGCCGTCGAGCACCACGAGGGCTGGCGCACCCTCACCCGGCACGGTGAGCGCCGGCTGATGGAGGAGATCGGCCCGATCCTCTGGATCACTCACTACGACCACCTGTCGGTTCCCTTCTACCAGGCATACGGCGACGACAAGGACCGCACGGCCCTCAACGGCGACCTGCTCTTCGGGATCGGCGAGACCGTCGGCTGCGGCGAGCGCCACGTCGACGGCGAGCAGGCCCGCAAGGCTCTGGCCCACCACGAGGTGCCCGAGGAGGCCTACTCCTGGTACCTGCGGATGAAGGACGCGTACCCGCAGCACACCTCGGGCTTCGGCCTGGGCATCGAGCGCTGGCTGATGTGGGTGCTGAACCACAAGGACATCCGTGAGCTCCAGCTCGCACCGCGCCTGAACGGTGTCAGCGTCACGCCGTGACCCGTGCGGCCCGGCCCGGGCACCCAAGCCCCTGCCGCACTCGGCGGACCCCGGACCCCGATCGTGGCCGGGGCAGGCCCCCGGGCCGAACCACCTCCTGCGGTGAGCCTCGCCCAGCCGGCCGGCCCCTGTGCACGGCCGTCCCGCAAGCCCCGCAGGAGTAGAGAACATGCCACGGTTCACCGACGAGGCCGCCGTCGCCGGGACGTCCGCACCGCACCGCTCGCCACGCGAGACGACCCGGGCGTACCTGGCCGTGCGACCTGCGCTGATCAGCGCGCACGAGCACGCCGGCGTCGAACTCGTCCACCACCGCGACGACGCCCAGCACATCTACCGTCAGACCGTGCCCGACCTGATGGCGTGGCTGCGTGTGCTCGGCAGGGGCCTTCTTCCCGAACCGCCCGTCGCCGTGGGCGCGCTGGTCCTCCCGATGCCCTACTACCGCAGGTTCAAGCCTGCGGGCACGCCGGTCGACCCGGCGACGTGCAGCCGGATCATCCGCGCCCGCAACCGGGAACTGCTCGACGCCTGCGCCCGGTTCCGTGCCGGCCATCCGCCCTCAAGCGGACTGCCCATGCCCGCCCTGATGGCCGATCCGTTCCGTGACGCGGCGGACTTCGCATCCGACTACGCCGACCGCCGCGGGGAGGTGTTCGCTCTCAAGTGGCACCCGCCGGCGGCCGAAAGCCCCGTGTCCGCCTACGTGGAGCGCGGGTATCTCGCCCTCGCCGCGGAACTCGGCGTGCCGACCGTGATGCACTGCTCCGCCGAGGGCCGGCTCGGCGACCTGGCCGAGATCGCCGAGGCCGCCGTCCCCGCCGCGGTCGCGGCCGGTGCCCGGATCAGCCTGGCCCACCTCGCCTTCAACAACCCCGCGCTGCCCCGGATCCTGAACACCCCCGAGGTGTACGCCGACCTCGGGCCGTGGGAAGCGGTGTGCGAGCAGACCGTCGGAGACCCCGGCCCCCTCCACTCCGACGCTCGGCTCGCCCGGCTCATCGACGCATGCGGACCGAGACTGATGCTCTCCTTCGACACGCCGTGGCACCTCCAGCACGCGGATGACGGGCGCGTCCTCGGTACGGACACCGTGCCGGCCCTGCGCCGGATCCTCGGCTCGCTCGACCTCAGCGGCACCGATCCGCACGCCCTGCTCGCCGGGAACGCCCTGCCCTACCTGTTCGGGACGTCATGACCGGCCGGACCAGGCCCTCGAGTGCCTGCCACACGGAGAAGGAACAGACGTGTCCCTGTTGAAGGATCTGCGCGCACTGCCCCGCACGGCCCGGACCCTGCTGCTGCTCGGTGCCCTCAACAACACCGGCTCGGGCCTGGTCCTGCCGTTCCTCGCCGTCTACGTCCACCAGGTCAACGGCCTGGGCCTCGACACCGCCATGCACGCCGTGTCGGTGACGGCGACTGCCGTCATCATCGGTGGTCTCAACGCCGGGCGCCTCACCGACCGCATCGGCGCCCGACGTACGGCGGCGGCGCACATGCTCCTCAGCGCGGTGGGCGTGACCGGATACGCCCTGGCCGGCGAGACCTGGCACATCCTGCTGTCCGCCGCAGTCTGGGGCCTTGGCCTGGGCGGTTCCTCGGCCTGGAACACCCTGCTCGCCGCCTCGGTGCCGGCCGAGTCCCACCCGGTGGTCTTCGGCTCCAACTTCACCCTCACGAACGCCGCGCTGGGGCTGGGCGGTCTCGTCGGCGGCACGGTCGCGAGCATCGCGCACCCGCTGTCGTTCCGGCTGCTGTACGCAGTCAACGCCCTCAGCTACCTCGGGATCGCCCTGGCCGTGTTCGCCCTGCGCGACCTCGGCACCGGCACGCCGACCGAGGCAGGCACCCGGCGGGACTCCGCCGGGTCGCACAGCTACCGTCAGGTCTTCACCAGCGGTCCCTTCCTGCTGGTCCTCGGTCTCGGGCTGGCGCTGTACTTCTCCTCGTACGGACAGCTCGAGGCGGGCTTCCCCGCCTTCCTGCTGACGAGCACCCACGTGGGGCCGTCCGGGATCGCCGTGCTGTTCGCCGTGAACACCGGGGCGGTCATCTGCTGGCAACTGGTCCTGCACGAACTGATCAAGCGGCAGAAGCACACGCACAACGTCGCGCTGTCCGCCGCGGCCTGGTCGGCGAGCTGGCTCCTCGTCCTCGCCGCGACGGCGACGGCCCCGGGCTGCCAAATGGCGATGCTCATCGGTGGCATGGTGCTCTTCGCCGGTGCCGAGACGCTGTATGCCGCGGGAATGCCCTCCCTGGTGAACTCCCTGGCCAGACCCGCACTGCGCGGGCGCTGCAATGCCGCCTACGGCACCGCCACCTCTGCGGGCTTCGTGGCCGGACCGCTGGCGGCGGGCGCCCTGGTCTCCGCTGGCGCGGGAACCGCGCTCGTCACCGGTCTCTGCGTGCTGTGCGCGACGGCGGCGCTGGTCCTCCTGGCCACGACGGACCTCCTGACGCGTGCGGCCCCGGCGGCCCGCGCCGTCAGCACCGGAGAAGAAGCCGCCCCGGACCGTGCGGACGGCTCCCAGGAGGCCGTCCGTGGCTGACCGCCGCACCCGGACCGTCATACCCCACCACCGGACCCCCGTCCGGACCCCCGTCCGGGCATCCGTCCGGGCTTCTCTCTACACGGACGCGAGCCCGCCCACGCCGCATCGCACGCTTCGCGAACGCCGCCTGCTGCGCGAAGTGTCGCGCCTGCTGGGAACACGACCCGAGGACGCGCCGGCCGTGTTGCGCTCCCGGCTGGCACTGCTGGCCGAGGCCCGGGAAGAAGTGGAGTCACTGCGGCGTGCCGAGTTGGCCTCGACCACTCGCGCCCTTGTCGACAGGGCCCAAACCGTTCCGGGCGGTCTCCTGGTCGCGGCCCGGGTCGACAACACGACCGGACGCAAGCTGCGGGAACTGGCCTCGGCCGCGGCCGGGCAGCTCTCCTGCGGCATCGGCCTCGTCGTCCTGTGCACCCCGTACGAGGGCCGAGCGCTGCTGGTCTGTGCGGTGGGGCACCGGCTGTGCGCAAGGGGCGTGGACGCCCAGGACGTTCTGCGGGAGGCCGCGGCCGCCATCGGGGGCAGCCCGGCAGGCCGGGGAGCCCGATCGAGCGCCGCCGGACAGCGGACGGACGAACTGGGCAGGGCCCTGTCGCTGGCCCGTGCCAAGGCGGCGGCCCTGCTGCCGCAGAGCATGGGGGGAGAGCGGGAAGACGGGTGACGCCCTCACAGCCAGCCCCGCTCGGCGGCCCGCAGGCCCGCTTCGAACCGGCTCCGCGCGTCGAGCCGGTCCATGATGTCCGACATCAGTCGACGGACACTGCGGACGGAAAGCGCCAACTGCTTGCTGGCGGCCTCGTCGGTCATGCCCTGGGCGAGCAGACGCAGCAGTTCACGCTCCTGCGGATTGAGTCCCTGCTCGTCCGGCAGTTCGGCGGTACCGAGCGGACGGGCGGCTTCCCAGATACGCGCGAACAGCGCAGACAGGGCGGCCACCACGCTGTGTTCGCGCAGCACCACAGCGCCCTTGGCCGAGTCCTGCGGATCGATCGGAAGAACAGCGATCGTGCGGTCGACGAGGATGACACGCATGGGCAGCACGGGATGCGTACGCACCTCTCCGCCGCACTCGTTCAGCCACGCCGCGTACCGACGGGTGGCCGTGTGGTTGCGGACGCTGTCCAGATAGACGGTGCGAATGGCCACCCCACGCTCGATCATCTTCGCATCGAGGGTCCGGCTGGCCGACATGCCTTCCGGGGTGAGGGCGGCCTTCGGAACGAGCGCGAGCACTTCGGTCTCGGTCTGCTTCGACATCTCCTCCAGGAACACGCGTACGGAGTCCACGCCCCGCAGGTATTCGATCGTGCCACCGTCGGCGCCGCCGCGTTCCCTTTCGAACTCCGCCACGATGTCGGACATCGCCACGCGGCATTCGGCCAGTTTCCTCTGGCGCTCGAATATGTCTTTCTGCCCCTTGGATATGAGCTCTCCGAGCGCCAGACCCGGCTTCACCACGACGACCGCACCCGGCTCCTCGCCGGAGGGCGTGATCAGCGACAAGGCGGTCAGCTCGGCGAGCCCGGCACGGACGTCCGACGTGCTCAGTCCGGTCTCCTCGACCAGTTCATCGATGTGCCGCCGGGGGCCCCGGACCGCGGCCCTGTACACCGCTTCGGCGGCCCTGCCCAGACCCAGTCCGGCGAGCGAGGCCCGCTCGGGCACGTCCAGTCCCGGATATTCCGTCATTCCGCACGTCCTTGCCCATGAGCTGCTTCCTGGCTGACCAAAGTCGGGGCGCCGAGCACCGCGACGGAGGCGTGCGTCCTACGGCGAGGACAGAACATCGGCGGCACCGGCATGTGCCGCTGCTGCCAGGCACAGCACCGAGGTGGCGATGTCCCTGGCCTGGAGGCGGATCTCGGGGATCGCCGTGGTCTCCCAGAGGTTCCCCAACCGCAGGGCACCAAGGGCCCAGAGGGGGGCAGGGGAGTGGCCGTCGAGGGGCGCGATCCTGCCGTCGGGTGCCGTGTCCAGACCCAGGCCGAGAGGTCCGGGACGGGCCACGCCGCTTCCCAGCAGGGCGCGGACGAGCGGATCGGTGGAATCGTGGACGGAGCGGGGCGCTCCCGTGCAGTTCACGACGGCGCCCACACGCAGCGACCGCCCGTCGACGAGGCGGACGTGTACCCCACCGGTGGTGGGAGTTGCCCTGGCCACCCGGCCGGCGGTGACGCTCACCCTGCCTTCGGCGCGGGCGCCGGCCAGTGCGTCGGCAGTGCGCGGCGGCATGCGATGCCGATGCACCTCCCAGCGCCGGAGGTCCTCGGCCAGGAAACGGCAGCGGTCGTCCGGACTCAGCCGCTGCCACAGCTGTGCGGACCAGGGCCGCAGGCTGTCGATGGCCGGCCGCCAGTCACCGTGCAGACGGCGGCAGACGGCAGCGTGGCGGAGCACCATCCGGCGCAGGGAGGGAAGATCGGCACACTCACCGTAGGGCGGCGGCGGAATCGGCGGCGCCGATGGCAGGACGTGCCGCCGGGGTACCAGGCCGTGCCGGGAGACGGCATGGACGACCCGGCCGGGCCGGGTCAGAGTGAGGGCGATGTCCGCCATGGTCAGCCCGGTTCCGACGAGGAGCACATCGGACTCCGTCGGCACCGCGTCGAGCGCGGCCGGGTGCCACGGATCGGAGATGACCCGCGGCGAATTCACCGGATGCGGCAACCAGCCGCTGCCCGACCGGGGCCGGCCGAGGGCGAGTACCACCGACTGCACGCGCAGGCTGCGGCCCGACGCGAAGAGCAGTCGCGGACCGTCGTCGACGGTCAGGTCCACGACCCTTTCGTGGCGCCTTCGGAAACGGCCGAAGACGGCACTCTCCACCGCGCGGGCCAAGTGATCGAACAGATAACGGCCGTAGTGGCGGCGGGCGACGAATTCCCCGGGACCGGCCTGCCTGCCGAGCGTCCTGGAGAGCCACGAGGTGAAGTCGTCCGGTCGGTCGGGCAGAGCGCTCAGCCTGCCCGCAGGCACGTTCAGGAGGTGCCGCGGATCGGTGGTCGCGTACGCGGTTCCCTGCCCCGTCGCCGGCACCGGGTCGATCAGCTGGACCTCCAGTGGAAGCCGCGCCGATGCAGCCGCATCGAGCAGTCGGGCCGCTGTGAGGGTGCCGGCCGCGCCGGCACCCACCACCGCCACGGTGAAGGGCGTTGTCTCAGCCATCACTCGGTTGTGCCATTCCAGCGGCCAGGGTGGTGCCGTCGGCCGGGTCGATGAGGAGGAAGGAGCCGGTGCGCCGGGAATCGGCGTACGCGTCCAGGGCGAGCGGTTCGGCGGTCCTCACCACCACGCGGCCGATGTCGTTGGCCACCAGTTCGCCCGGTGCCGGTCGGTCGGAGAGATCGTCCAGGGTGAGGCGGGAGGGAATGCTCTTGACGACGGCCTTCACGGTGCGCGTGGTATGCGTGAGCAGTACGCGGTCCCCCGGCTTGAGCGGGCGGTCCGAGACGTGGCAGACGGTCGCGTCGATGTCCTGCGTGGGCGCCGCGGCCGTGGCCGCCGGGGCGATCAGGTCACCGCGCGAGATGTCGATGTCGTCGGCGAGGCGGACGGTCACCGACTGCGGCGCCCAGGCGGTGTCGACGGCCCGGCCGAGCGCGTCGATCGCCTCGATGGTGCTCGTACGGCCCGAGGGCAGCACGGTGACGGCGTCGCCGACGCGCAGCACCCCGGAGGCGATCTGGCCCGCGTAGCCGCGGTAGTCGGGGTGTCGGGAGGTCTGCGGGCGGATGACGTACTGGACCGGGAGGCGGGCCACATCGTCCGAGGGATCCGCGACCACCGACACGGTTTCCAGGTGTTCGAGCACGGTCGGGCCGCCGTACCACTCCATGCGGGTTGAGGGGGTCACGACGTTGTCGCCGGCCAGTGCCGAGACGGGGATGACGGTGATCTCCGGCACCCCGAGGGAGGCCGCGTAGGCGGCGAACTCCTCGGCAATCGCGGCGAAGACGGGCTCGGCATAGTCCACCAGATCCATCTTGTTGACGGCGAGGACCACGTGCGGGACCCGCAGCAGAGCGGTGACCGCGGCATGGCGGCGGGTCTGCTCGACCACGCCGTTGCGGGCGTCGACCAGCACCAGGGCCAGGTCCGCGGTGGAGGCGCCGGTGACCATGTTGCGGGTGTACTGCACATGGCCGGGAGTGTCAGCGAGTATGAAGCGGCGCCGGGGCGTGGCGAAGTACCGGTACGCCACGTCGATGGTGATGCCCTGCTCCCGCTCGGCGCGCAGCCCGTCCGTCAGCAGCGCCAGGTCGGGTGCCTGCTGGCCGCGCCGCTGCGAGGCCGCCGTGACTGCTTCCAGCTGGTCCGCGAGGACCGATTTCGAATCGTGGAGCAACCGGCCCACGAGGGTGGACTTGCCGTCGTCCACCGACCCCGCGGTCGCAAAACGCAACGTGTCGACGATCATCAGAAGTACCCCTCGCGCTTGCGGTCTTCCATGGCGGCCTCGGAGAGCTTGTCGTCGGCCCGGGTGGCGCCGCGCTCGGTGAGCCGGGACGCGGCGATCTCGGCGATGACCTTCTCGACGGTGTCGGCGTCGGACTCGACCGCCCCGGTGCACGACATGTCGCCGACCGTTCGGTAGCGCACCTGCCTCGGTTCCAGCGGTTCATCGTCCCTGGGGCCGCCCCATTCGCCGGGCGCCAGCCACATACCGTTCCTGCGGAAGACCTTCCGTTCGTGGACGTAGTAGATCGACGGGAGTTCGATCTTCTCCCGCGCGATGTACTGCCACACGTCGAGCTCGGTCCAGTTGGACAGCGGGAAGACGCGGACGTGCTCGCCGGGCGAGTGGCGGCCGTTGTAGAGCTGCCACAGCTCGGGCCGCTGCCGGCGCGGGTCCCAGCCGCCGAACTCGTCACGCAGCGAGAACACCCGCTCCTTGGCGCGCGCCTTCTCCTCGTCACGGCGGCCACCGCCGAACACGGCGTCGAAGCGGTTCTTCTCGATGGCGTCCAGCAGCGGCACCGTCTGCAGGGGGTTACGGGTGCCGTCGGGGCGCTCCTGGAGCCTGCCCGCATCGATGAAGTCCTGGACGGAGGCGATGTGCAGCCGCAGGCCGTGCCGCTCCACGGCGCGGTCGCGGTAGTCCAGCACCTCGGGGAAGTTGTGCCCGGTGTCCACGTGCAGGAGGGAGAAGGGGATCGCGGCGGGCGCGAAAGCCTTCAGCGCGAGGTGCAGCATGACGATGGAGTCCTTGCCGCCGGAGAACAGGATCACCGGTCGCTCGAACTCGCCCGCCACCTCGCGGAAGATGTGCACCGCCTCGGACTCGAGCACGTCCAGGTGAGTGAGCGCGTACGGCCTGCCGGTGTCGTCGGCGCGTTGTGCCGCGGTGGTCATGCCAGCCCTTTCTCTATGAGCAGCGTCCGTACCGCCGCCGCGGACTCCGCGACGGTCTGCAGGTGCGATTCGATCCGCAGATCCGGTGCCGTCGGCTCCTCGTAGGGGTCGTCCACGCCGGTCAGCCCGGAGATCTGGCCGGCCGCCTGCTTGGCGTACAGTCCCTTCACATCACGTGCCGAACACACCTCGACGGGTGTGGCCACATGCACCTCCAGGAACGCGGTGCCGCTGCGCTCGTGCCGTACGCGCACCCCCTCGCGGACGTCGGCGTACGGCGCGATCACAGGGACGAGGACAGTGACGCCGTTGCGCGCCAGCACTTCGGCGACCAGGCCGATCCGCTGCACATTGCGGCGCCGGTCCTCGGGTGAGAAACCGAGTTCGGGCGAGAGCGACATCCGCAACTCGTCGCCGTCGAGTACTTCCACCCGCCGCTGCCCCCTGCGCAACAGCTCGGAGACGGCACGTGCGATGGTGCTCTTGCCGGCGCTGGGCAGGCCGGTGAGCCAGATGGTCGAGCCGGGCCAGCAGGTGCAGTGCGGAGTGTGGTTCACAGCGCGCTCCACTCTCGGACCGCCGCGGCCAGCACGGTCCGGGCCGTGCGGAACTCGGCCGCATCGATGCGCTCGTGGGGCGTGTGATCGAGCTTCGCGTCACCGGGGCCGTAGGCCACCATGGGGACGCCCTGCCACGTGGTTGCCAGGGTGTTCATATCGCTGCTGCCCTTCTTGAGCAGGAACCGGGGCGTCACCTCTGCGGTGCGGAACGCCCGTTGGAAGACTTTCACCAGGCTGCTGGAGCGCCCCGTCGCCACCCCTGGCGTGGCCCGCAGCACGTCGAGTTCCACCGGTGCGGTGACCGCGGCCCGCAGCGCGGCCAGCAGTTCCTCGACATCGAGCGCGGGCGGGACCCGCACGTCCACCACTGCTTCCCCGCACTGGACGTCACCGCGGTTGAGAGCCTGGATGCCGAGCACCGCCGTCATGGCTTCCTGGTCCAGCCGCTCGACGGCCTGGCGGACAGCGCGCAGGGACTCGACCATCCGGTCGCCCGCCGTTCTGACATCCTTGCCCGCCGTGTGCCCGGTGCGCTCCGAGATGCTCAGCCGGACCTTGACCAGGCCGTAGTAGCCGATGGTCAGCGCGGCTGCGCCGCTCGGTTCACCGATGATCACGGCGTCGGCCGGATAGTGGTCACGGACGTGGAAGGCGCCGGCCGAGGTGATCTCTTCCTCAACCGCCCCGACCACTCGCAGCTGCACGTCGTCGGGCACGTCGACGTCGGCCAGCGTCTGCAGATAGGTCACCAGGCTCGCCTTGGCGTCGACGCTTCCGCGACCCGTGAGTTCCTCTCCGTTCCAGACGGCGGGCCATCGGTGCGGGACGGTGTCGAGATGGCCGAGCATCAGCAGCCGCCGAGAGCCCGAACCGCGGGTGGCCACCAGGTTGCCGGCCGCGTCGATCCCGGCGTCGATTCCCCGCTCGGTGCACCACCGCGCGAGGAACTCCGCGATCTCCTGCTCGTCGCGGGAGACGGATGACAGCTCGACGGCGCGGGCGAGCAGAGTGAGGTCCGCCGCCGGCGCCGGCGCCCGCCAGAACCAGGTGGCCTCGGCAGTGGACAGCGTGTGCGGTCCGGTGACGGCGACGTCGCAGGTGCCCTCGAGCGCGATCTCCGCGGCCCGCACCTTCTGCCGCATCCGGCCGCGGGCGTAGCGCTGTCCCTCGCCGGCGTGGGCGTGGCGCAGCGTGCTGGCGGGCGACGCGGGATCGGTGAGCAGACCCGCCGTGCCGGTGACCAGCCGGAGGTGGTCGGCGTCCAGAGCCTTGGCGACTTCCGCCGCCAGCACGTCGGCGTCCACGTTCAGGGCGGTGCCGCCGTCGTCGGCGGCGACCGGCGGGGACAGGCAGACCACGTCGAACGCGGACAGCAGGCTGGTCAGCCGGTCCACGTCCACGTCACTCACCGTGCCGGCGCGATGGTCGCGAACCACGCGTGTGCGGCCGTCCTCCACCACTCGCAGCGGCCCGTTGGCCTTCGCCCGCACCAGGGATCCGGTACGGGAGACGGCGGCGAACACGGACATACCGCGGTCGGTGAGCTCCTTCTCGACCAAGGGCAGTGTGACCTGCTCGTACGCCGCGATGATGTGCGGTATCTCGTCCGGCGGGCAGTAGCGGATCTCGCCACCGTCGCGTGAGGTCAGAGTGCGGATGTCGCGGCCGGTGGTGCGGTAGTACTCCGTGATGCCGGCCGCACCGCCGGCGATGACCAGCAGCCGGGCGCCGCGCCGGCGCAGTGCTCGGAGTTCGTCGAAGACCCGGGTGTGCGCGAGGCTCGCGCTACCCAGCTTGACGACGTAGAGCGCGGCGGCGCGAGAGCTGGCTACTTCCCCCAGAACGGGCATGCCAGGGTTGCCTTTCGTGCGAGTACAGGAAGAGTGGTCTGCGGATCGGGACGGCCGCAGTCAGCGGCTGGGCGCGGCCAGTTGCCTGGTGCGGCGCCGGGCGGCGACGGTGCCGGTGCACAGCGACCCGAGGACGGCCACGGCGGACAGCAGGAACGTCGCGGTGTAGCTCACCTCGGCGAGCAGCCCGCCGAGCAGCCCCGCGACGCCGACCGCGATGTCGAAGAAGGACGTGATGGCGCCGAGAGCGGCTCCTCGTTCGGCTTCCGGCGAGGTGTCGATGGTGATGAGGGCCAGGGCGGGGTAGAGCAGCGTGAAGCCGCCGCCGGCGATGAGCGCACCGATCGCGGCCGGCCACAGGGACGGGGCGAAGGCGATGAGCACCATGCCGATCGCCTCGACCGAGGCGGAGACGACAATCACCGGCAGGGCGCCGATCCGGTCCGGCATGCGACCGGCGACCAGCCGGACCACGACATACGCCACGCTGAACAGGCTGAGGAGCAAGGAGCCGCCTGCGACGCCGCGAGCGGTCATCGACAGCGCGCCGAAGCTCGCCACCGCGGCGTAACCGAAGGCACCGCAGCCCAGCGAGATGCCGGGCAGCACCGAGGAAGGCGGCAGCAGCCGGCCGGAGACCGCGGTGCCGAGGCGTGTGCTGTTGGGCAGCACGAGCAGCACGGCGACGGCGATCGCGGGGAGGGCCGAGGCGAGGGCCCACACGGCGCCGAACGAACCGGCGCGAAACACCACGTCGCCCAGGATCGGCCCTACCGTGAGTCCCGTCCACATGGCCAGCCCGTAGAAGCCGACGATCTGTCCGCGGCGTTCCGGAGGCGTCAGCGACACCGTCCACACCGACCCGGCGGTGAAGAGAAGCGCCTCTCCGACGCCCATGACCAGGCGCGCGACGAGGAGACCGGGCAGGCCCAGCGGCAGCGCGTACAGTCCGCCGACGACGATGACGAGCAGTGCTCCGAACGTCATGACCGGCCGACTGCCCCGCCTTTGGGCGACCTGTCCCGCGTACGGCCGTACCAGCAGCGCCACCACGCCGGAGACCGTGAAGGTCACGCCGACCTCGAACGGCGAACCGTGCAGCTGCTCGGTGACCAGCCTGGGAATGACCGGTATCACCAGGCCGAACGACGCGAAGGTGCAGAACAGTGCGGTGATGACGCCCAGGAACGTACGGACCCAGGGCTGCCGTCCCGGCCCCCGGGCAGGCGTGGCGGCCGGCGCCTTCGCCGGCAACGCTTCCTTGCTCACATTCCCCTCCGTCAGCCGATACCTCGGGTGTTGCCCCCGTCCGCCACCAGCACCGTGCCCGTGACGAACGCTGCCTGCTCGCTGGCGAGGAACGCGACCAGACTGCCGAGATCCTCGGCCCGTCCTATCCGGCCCAGCGGCAGTTCTCCGGCGACCTCGGCGAGGCGGTCCTCCACCTCTGCCCCGTACTGCTCGTCGAGGATCGGTGTCCGGTGGAAGCCCGGGGCGAGAACATTGACGGTCACTCCACTGGCACCGAACGAGTGGACCAGCCCCTTGACGAAGCCCAGGACGCCCAGCCGGGCCACGGAGGACAGGCCGCTGCCGGGGTGCGGCTGGCGCACCGCCTCAGAAGTGATCATGACGATCCGGCCCCAGCCCGCTTCGGTGAGGTACGGCTTCGCGGCCAGCGACAGCGACACATGAGGCAGCAGGTTGTCGTTGACCGCCTGGCGGTACTCCGCGACATCGAAGCTCTCCACCGGGCCGAACGGCACGCCGCCCGAATTGGTCACCAGGATGTGCAGGCCGCCGAACTCCTCGGCCGTGTGCCGGACCCACGCGGCCGCAGCGTCCTCGTCCCGCAGGTCGACGACGGTGCTCAGGACCCGGCCCGGGCCGCAGCCGTCCACTTCCTCATGAGCGCGCGCCAGCTTGTCCGGATCCCTGCCGCACATCGAGACATGGGTGCCCTCCATGGCGAGGGCGCGCGCGACGGCGAGGCCCAGGCCGCTGCTGGACGCGGCGACAAGGGCGCTGCGTCCCTGAAGTCCGAGGTCCACTGTCAACGCCCTTCCGGCGAGGGCCATACGCGTCCGGGCAGCACGGGGTAGCCGTAGCGGACGAGCAGGGGGGCGGTCAGCGCCGTCACCGTCGCGGTGTCGGCGCGGGACAGGTCGGTGTGCCAGCGGACGTCGGGGCGGATCAGGGTCCTGCCCTGGCGCAGCCGGTCGGGGTTGCCGGTGACGGTGTGGTTCCCGCTCAGCCACACCGTCCCGGACTCGTCCACGGGGGACTCGTCGTCGAGACCGGCGAACCGCAGCACCTCGGTGACGACCTCCTTCGGACGCACCACCAGGTCCTCGTGCCGGACCCGCAGATACCTGCCGGGGACGCTCTCACCGATCAGCTCCGAGGCGAGATTGAAGGCTGTCCAGTAGCTGCTGCTGCGGGCCGGACTCATCGGGTCGATGTACTGCTTGCTGCGTCGGTAGGACAGCGCGGTGGCCCGGGGGTCGCGCACGACGTGCAGGACCCGGACGTCGAGGTCCGTGCGGCCCAGCAGGGCCGCCGCCTCCGCCGGGTACTTCGACCCGTCCACGATCAGCCGCTCGCCGCCCTCGCCGGCGACCAGCCGGTAGATGTCCGCCGTGCGGTCGAGGAGGTCGGCGACACCCGGTGCGGGGACCGCCTCGCCGCGCGCCTCGGCGAGCCGGCTGCGGGTGTGGCGGGTTCTGAGCAGCGCTCGCTGACGCATCGTCATGTGGTGTGCGGTGGCGGCGGCGTCGGGCGTCGCCGCATGGGTGGCCTTGAGCACCGCCGACCACAGGGCGCAGTCACCCAGGGGGAGTCCGCAACCGCACTCGGAGTTGGTTCCTGATGCCAGCACTCCGTTCTGCCACAGATAGTGCAGCTCTCCGACATGCAGAACACCGGGAAGCTCATTGAGGACATTGCCCAGCAGGGTACTGCCGCTACGCATCCAGCCGGTGATGTAGAGGACGCGCGGGAGCTTTTCGGCCATCAGGGGTGGGGTCCTTCCGTCGTCATCGCAGGGCGGCCGCCTTCGGGAACACGCGCGCTCAGTCCCGCGACAGCAACAGGAAGTGCTGCGGCAGGTGAACGGCCAGACCGACTCGGGTGGTTGCCTCGATGAGGTCGCAGCCGTCCGGGCCGGCGCCGCGGCGCAGCGCCAGCGACGCCACGTCCGGCACGAGGAGCGTGGCCGCGGCCCGGAAATCGCCGAGCAGCACCTGGTCACGGCCGATCATGCGAGTGCGGGAGACGGTGATGCCGGCCTTTGCGAGCAGTTCGAGGACACCGCCCTTGACCAACTCCCAGTAGGTGAAGGGGTGGACGACGATGCCGTCGCACGAGCCGCCGGTCTCCTCGACCTCGGCGGCCGCTGTGGTGAGCGCTTCGGCGAGGTCCTGACCCAGTGCCCCCTCGCGGCTGTCGGGGAGTGTCAGCAGTCCGCGGATCTTCTTGTCCGCGGTGCCGTGCAGCAAGGCGTCGTTCTCCCTGGCGGACAGCCGTACCAGCACCCGGTAGTCGACGAAGGACGCCAGCAGGCTGGGCTCGTTCAGCAGACCGGCGGGCAGCGGGACGGAGACCGAAAGATCGGTGAGTTCGGCCTCGCTCAGCCGCGGGGCGAAGGCCGCCTCGGGTGTGGTGGCGTACGAGGTGCCGGACGCGCGCAGGGCGGTGACGGGGGGCTCGTGCACGAAGGGCACGGTCCGGTCGGGCACGGACGCGGTCTTCAGCAGATGGCGCACGGCGTAGCGGGGACGCGTCGCGAAGAGCGGGAAGACGGCCGGCAGATGGGCCCGGAAGGGAATGACGAGGTCCTCGGCGCCCGCTCCCCTCACGGACCAGGCGAACTCCTCACCCGGCGTGCGCGTGTGCAGTGCCGGGTCGGAGAGTGCGACGCGCACGCCCTCGTGGACGGCGGCGCCGGCGGCAGCTCCCTGCATGACAACTCCTCGTGGTGCACATGGAATGCGGAAGAAAGGTGGTGGCAATGGACAGTAGACGTATTCGGCGGGCGGCCGGGGCCGTCGCCCGCTTCAGGACTTTATGGCCCGTATAACGGCGTCTTATTTCACGTTTCAAATAAGCTGCGGTGATGGGAACAAAAACAATCCATGCCTGGTTCGCCCGCCCATTCCGGCGTTACCGTTTCCTCGCTGCGCTGCGGTTGGATTCAGGAACTGCGGCACGAGCACATCCACTTCTGACCCCGGGAGGGCGCATGTCCGTCGCGGCATGTCCTGAGTGCGACGCTCAGGTGCGGATCGAGTCGAATACCCGAGTGAACGAAATCGTCGAGTGCGACGGCTGTCGGAGTGAACTGGAGGTGACCTCGCTGGCTCCGGTGACGCTGACCCGGGCGCCGGAGGTCGAGGAGGACTGGGGAGAGTAGTGCCGGAACCGTCCATAGCCGTGCTGGCTTCCAGGGTCCGCACGGATGAGAAGCGCATCATGGCGGCGCTCGACAGACGCGCGGTCCCCTTCAGCTACGTGGATGCACGAGAACTCTCCGTCATGCTGGGCGGGGAGTCGATGGGCCACCGGGTGTTTCTCAACCGGGAGATCGGGCAGTTCCGCGCCGGCTATGCGGCCACCGCTCTGGAAGCCAGGGGTGCCAGGGTCGTGAACACGGCCGCCGCCACCACCCTGTGCGGCGACAAGTGGCTGACCTCCGTGGCCCTGCAGCGGCGCGGTCTGCCCACTCCGAGGACCGCACTGGCCATGACCCCGGACGCGGCGCTGACCGCGCTGGAGGAGATCGGCTACCCGGCGGTGATCAAGCCGCTGGTCGGGTCGTGGGGCCGGCTGGTCACGCCGGTGGACAACCCGCGGATCGCGGCCACGGTCCTCGAGCACATCGCGGCCCTGCCGTCCCCGCAGTCCCACATCATCTATGTGCAGGAAATGATCCCCAAACTCGACCGTGATATCCGCGTCATCGTGGTGGGCGATCAGGTCATCGGCGCCACCTACCGCCGGAGTTCCGAATGGCGCACCAATGTCGCCCGGGGCGGCGTCAGTGAATTCTGCGCCCTCAGCGAAGAGGACGCCAAACTCGCGGTGACCGCCGCGGACGCGGTCGGAGCGGATATCGCCGGTGTCGATCTCGTCGTGGACAGCGACGGTATGACTTCGGTTCTGGAGGTGAACCACCGAGTGGAATTCGCTGGGTTCCAGGAGGCACAGCGGGACCGGGTGGACGTGGCCGACCACATCGTGCGGCATCTGCTGTCCAAGGCGGCGGCATGATGCGCGTCGCCGTGGTGGGCGGGGCCGGATACATCGGCGGCGAACTGCTGCGCCTGCTGGTCGGACACCCCGAGGTGGAGCTGGCGGCCGCAACGTCCCGCAGCTTCGCGGGCCGGGCGGTCGGGGGTGTCCATCCGAACCTGCGTGGCCGCACCCAACTGCGCTTCTGCGAGCCGGCTTCGCTCGAGGACTACGACGTGCTGTTCCTGGCGGCGCCGCACCGAGAGACCATGCGGCGCATGCCGGAATTCCTCGGGCATGCGAAGACCGTCATCGACCTCTCGGGAGACTTCCGGCTCCGTTCCGCACAGGTGTACGCCGACTACTACGGTGTCCCGCACGAGGCCCCCGAACTGCTCGATTCGTTCACCCCGGGCCTGCCCGAATTCCATCGGACCGAGTTGCGGACAGCCGATCGCATTTCGGTGCCCGGCTGCATGGCCACGGCAGGGATCCTCACCCTGGCCCCGCTGGCCCGGGCCGGGCTCGTCGAAGGAGCGGTCACCGTGGACGCGCGCACCGGGTCCAGCGGATCGGGTGCCACGGCGGGAGCGGGGAACCTGCACGCCGAGCGAAGCGGTGCGCTGCGTGTCTTCGCCCCGAACCGCCACCGGCACGAAGCGGAGATGGCTCAGGCGACCGGTCTGACGGTGCACATGAGTGCCAGCGGTGTCGAGGCCGTGCGCGGCGTCCAGCTGCTGTGCCGGGCGCGGCTTGCGCCCGGAGCCGACGAGCGAGCCGTACGGGCCGCCTATCGCGCGAGCTACCAGCACGAGCCGTTCGTGCGGGTGGTGGCCGAACGCCGCGGAATCCACCGGTTCCCGGACCCGAAGATCCTCTCCGGGTCCAACTTCTGCGACGTCGGGTTCTCGGTGGACTCGGATTCGCCGCACGCGCTGCTGATCGGGGCGCTGGACAACCTCGTCAAGGGCGGTGCGGGCAACGCCGTGCAGTGCATGAACATCCGGTTCGGACTGCCCGAGCACACCGGCCTGGAGTTCACCGGTCTGCACCCGAACTGATGCCAATCGACAGCGGGATGGAGTAGAGGGATGAGTGGTGCGACAGCACCGCCGGACACACGGACCCCGGCCGACACCCGGCAGCTGAAGGCGGCGGCCGGCCGCATCCGGGAACACATCGTCGACATGTGCGCCGGCCGGGAGGGCGGCCACATCGGGGGCTCGATGTCCCTGGTGGAGATTTTGGTGGCGCTCTATTTCGACGCGCTGCGCATCGATCCGGCCCGGCCGGACGACCCGGACCGGGACATCCTCGTGCTCAGCAAGGGACACGGCGGCATCGGCCTGTACGCCGCGCTCGCCGAACGGGGGTTCTTCCCCACGGAACGCCTCGCCGAGTACGGCACGGCCGGCAGCGAGTTCATGGCTCACCCGCATCCGGAGATTCCCGGAGTGGAGATGCCCACCGGCTCCCTGGGGCACGGGCTGGCCCTGGGCGTCGGGTTCGCCCTGGCCGCCCGCCTCGACCGCAGCGACCGGCGTTCCTTCGTCGTCATGGGCGACGGGGAGCTGCAGGAAGGGTCGGTCTGGGAGGCTGCCATGGCGGCCTCCAGCCACGGCCTGGACAACCTGACCGCCTTCGTCGACCGCAACGGGCTGCAGATCACGGGCGGCACGGAACAGGTCGTCGCACTGGAACCGCTCGCGGACCGGTGGCGGGCCTTCGGCTGGCACACCTACGAGGTGGACGGCCACGACCTGGACGCACTGCGCGCCGTCCTGCACACGGCGCCCGAGCCCGGCAAACCCACGATGGTGATCGCCAGGACCGTCAAGGGCAAGGGACTGCCCTTCGTCGAGGGACAGGCCCGCAGCCATTACGCACGGCTGAGCGACCGACAGCGGCAGCGCGCGATGAGCGCGCTGCGCTCCACGACCGGGAAGGGCACAGCGTGAGCGAGACCACCACCGCCGGGCCGCCGCCCGCACTCTCCTCACGGGAGACCTACCGCAACGCCCTGATGGAGCTGCTGCCGTCGGACCCGCGCCTGGTCTGCCTGGACACCGACACCGGACTGTTCAACGGCGTGGACCTCAGTTCCGCAGGTGACCGCTACCTGAACCTGGGCATCGCCGAGCACACACTCATGGGTGCCGCCGCGGGGCTCGCCCGCAGCGGCCGGATCCCGGTCGTGAACACGATGGCGACCTTCGCGGCGAGCCGCGCGGTGGAGGCGGTGAAGCTCGACATCGCCCTCAACGATCTGCCGGTCAAGATCGCGGCCACGCACTCCGGGCTGTCCGCGGGCCACCTCGGACCCACGCACCACTCGCTGGAGGACCTCGCAGTCATGCGGGCGCTGCCGAACATGACGGTGGTGGTCCCGACGGACGCGAACACCACCGACCGGCTCTTCCGGCAGTCCCTCGAGCTGCCCGGGCCCGTCTACCTCCGCCTCGGCCGTAACGCCACCCCGGACCTCCCGGGCGACGCGCCGCCGGTGGAACTGGGCCGCATCCAGGTCCTGCGACAGGGCGGCGACATCACACTCGCCGCCTGTGGCCCCTACCCCGTCCACATCGCTCTGGAGGCGGCCGACCAGCTCGCCGCGGACGGTGTCGCGGCAACGGTGCTCAACGCACACACCGTCAAGCCCCTGGACGAAAGGACGCTGCGCGAGGCCGCGATGGCGACCGGTGCGGTGATCACCGTCGAGGAGCACTGGCTCAGCGGCGGCTTCGGCGGCGCGGTCGCCGAAGCGCTCAGCGAGCTGCCCCGTACCCGGGTCAGTTCGATCGGAGTGCCCGCAGCGTTCGCGTCGGTCGCCGGCAGCCAGCAGTACCAGCTGCAAAGAGCGGGGATCACGTCATGGGCCATCGCCGCGCGGGCCAAGGAAGTGCTCCGGTCATCACGGAGTTCAGCCGATCCACGGACGACAGCGGAGGACGAACGGTGACCCGGGAACACGACACGACCGGCCCGAACGGCGTTTCCCCGCAACTCGCCGACCGGTTCCGGAAGGCCGGCTGGTGGCGTGACGAGACCATTCTCGACGATCTGCGCCGCGCGGTCGGTGAACACCCCGACAAGACGGCCGTGGTGTGCTGGCACACCGACGGCAGCCCCGCCGAACACCTGACGTACCGGAAACTCGCCTGGTACGTGGAGCGGCTCGCCGCCGCACTGGTCGGTCTCGGTGTCAAGCGCCGCGACGTGGTGACCCTCCAGCTGCCGAACTCATGGGAGTTCATCGCGCTGTGCCTGGCCTGCGCGCGGATCGGGGCCGTCGCAGGCCCCGTCGTGCCGATCATGCGGCGGCGCGAGGTGGAGTTCATGACGCGGCTGACCGGCAGCCCGCTGTACGTGGGCGCAGCCGAGTACCGCGGCTTCTCGTACGCGCAGATGAGCGCCGAGGTCGCCGACGCGGTACCGACCCTGCGGCACCGGGTGCTGCTCGGCGGCGCGGACAGCAGGGCCGCCGGCGCCCTCGACTTCGCGCGCGATCTGCTCGGCAGAGCGTGGGAGAACGATCACCCGGCGACGGAGCTGGACGCACGCGAGGCAGGCCCCGATGACCCGGCCCAGGTCATGTTCACCTCTGGCACCACAGGTGAGCCCAAGGGCGTCGTGCACAGCCACAACACGCTGTACGCGATGAACAAGGCACAGGCGGACGTACTGCGGCTGACGCCCGACGAGGTCACCGCGATGGGCTCGCCCACCACTCACCAGGGCGGCTACACCTGGAACTTCGTGATGCCGCTGCTGCTCGGCGCGACCTCGGTCCACATCGACGCATGGGACCCGAAACTCATGTTGCGGATCCTGGAACACGAGGGCGTCACCTTCTTCATGGGGGCGCCCACCTTCCTGGCCGACCTGATCGAGGCCCAGCGCGCCGACCAACGCAACCTGTCGGCCCTGGCCACCTTCGCCACCGGCAGCGCCCCGGTCGCGCCGGTGGTCGTGGAGCGTGCCCGGGAGGTGCTGGGCTGCCGGGTGTACGCCCTGTGGGGCATGACGGAGAACGGCTGTGTCACCGTCACCCGCCCCGAAGAGCCCGTCCTGCGCGCGGCCGAGAGCGATGGGACGGCGGTCCCCGGCATGGAGGTCAGGATCGTCCACCAGGAGACCGGAGAGCCGGTCCCGGCGGGCGAGACGGGGTTGTTGCAGGTGCGGGGCGCGAGCCAGTGCCTCACCTACTTCGGGCGGCCGGAGGTCTATGCGGCGTCGCTGACCGAGGACGGCTGGTTCGACACCGGCGATCTCGCCCGGGACGACGGCCACGGCGGCATCCGCATCGCCGGCCGCACCAAGGACGTCATCTCGCGCGGTGCGGAGAACATCCCGGTCACCGAGGTGGAGGCCGCATTGCTGCGGCACCCCGCCGTCCGCGACGTGGCGGTGGTCGGCTACCCGGACGAGCGGCTCGGGGAACGTGCCTGCGCCGTGCTGATCGCCAACGGTACCCCGCCGACTCTCGACGACCTGCGCGACCACCTCGACGGCATGGCCATGGCCAAGCAGTACTGGCCCGAGCGCATCGAGGTCGTCGAGACGCTGCCCAAGACCCCCTCAGGAAAGATCCAGAAGTTCCTGCTGCGCGCTCAGCTGCAGTCGGACTGAGAGGAAGACAGATGGACTTCGAGTTCACCGACGACCAGAAGGCGCTGCGCGAACGGGTCCGCAGCTTCGCGGCGGAACGCATCGTGCCGGGCTACCAGGACAACGACCGCCACGGCAGCTATCCGCCCGGGCTCCTGAAGGACATGGCGGCGCAGGGACTCTTCTCCCTCCGTGTCCCGGTCGAATACGGCGGGCAGGGACTGGACGCGGTGAGCACCGGCATCGTTCTGGAAGAGCTGGCCAAGGCCGATCAGTCCGTCTGCTACCCCGTGCTCAACGCCGCGCTGATCGCCGGCGTGCTGACCGCGAACGGCACCGAGGAACAGCTCGCGCGGTGGCTGCCGCCGATCGCCCGCGGCGAGTCCGTCGTCGCCCTGTGCCTGACCGAACCCGGCCACGGCACCGATGCCGCCGGCATCGAGTTGCCGGCCGTCCCCGAGGACGACGGCTGGCGGCTGGCCGGCCACAAGACCTCGATCATGATCGGCAGTTATGCCACCCATGGCCTGGTCTTCGCACGTACCGGCGGGTCCGGAGCACGCGGCGTCACCGCGTTCTTCACTCCGCTGGAGGAGGGCCGGGTCACCCGTACCCGGCTGTCGGATCTCGGGTGCCGGTCGGCGGGGCGCGCGGCGCTGGAATTCGACGGCCTCCTGGTCGGGCCCGAAAACGTGGTCGGCGCACCGGGCCTCGGCTTCGTACAGGTCATGCGCGGCTTCGACTATTCGCGCGCGCTCATCGCCCTGATGGCGGTCGGAGCCGCGGGAACCGCCATGGACCACGCCTTCGCCCACGCACGTGAGCGCGTGGCGTTCGGGCGGCCCATCGGCACCCATCAGGGGGTGGCGTTCCCCCTCGTCGAACACGCCACCCACCTGCACGGCGCCCGACTGCTGGCCTATGAGGCGCTGTGGCGCAACGACGTGGGCAAGGACCACCGGGTCGAGGCCAACATGGCCAAATGGTGGGCGCCGAAGGCGGCGGTGGAGGCGGTCCACCAGGCGCTGCTCACGCTCGGCCACTTCGGCTGGTCGGAAGACCTGCCGACGGCTCACCGCCTCCGGGACGTGATCGGACTCCAGCTGGCGGACGGCACCGAGAACGCCACCAAGCTCGTTGTCGCCCGGCAACTGCTGGGCCGCGAGTACGCGCCGTGAGCGAACCGTCGGCCGCCTGCACGGACCTCGGTGACGGGGTGTTCGTCGCGGATTCGGCCATGGCCGGCTACCCGGGTATGAACGGTGTCTTCCTGATCCCCGGTGCCCGGCCGGCCCTGGTCGAGTCGGGCACCGCGCTGTCCGCCGCCCGCACACGGGCGGCCCTGAAGGCCTTCGGGCTCGCACCCGGCGACCTGAGCTGGATCGTCGTGACGCACGTCCACCTCGACCACGCCGGCGGGGCGGGCGAGCTGAGCCGCGCCTTCCCCGCCGCGAAGGTCGTGGTGCACCCCTTCGGGGCACGGCACCTGGCCGACCCGGCACGGCTGGAGACCAGCGCCCGGCGGGTCCACGGACCGTTGCTGGACCGGGTGTACGGATCGATGACACCGGTGGCGGCGGCCCGCATCCAGGCGGCCGAGGACGGCGACCGCATCGATGTCGGAGACCGGGACCTGCGCATCCTGCACACGCCGGGCCACGCCCCGCACCACCTCGTCGTGCAGGACACCGGCACCGGGGTGCTGTTCACCGGGGACGCGGCCGGTGTCCGGGTCGACGGCATGACCTCGGCCCGGCCCGCCTGCCCGCCGCCGCACTTCGACCGGGACGCGGCGGTGGCGAGCATGCGCCGCATGGCGGCGCTCAAGCCGTCTCGGATCCTGTTGACCCACTTCGGCGATCCCGGCGACCCGGCGGCCTTCCTCGCCGACGCGGAGGACCGGCTCCAGCGGTGGTGCACGGTGGCGGAGCAGTCGGTTGCCCGTGGCCTCGAGGACGACCTTGAGTCCGAGTTGCTGCGCCGGTTCGCCGCCGACGAAGGCATGCCGTCGGATGACCCCGAGCGGTTCGCGGTCATGGGTGGCTTCGAGTCCAACGCCGCAGGCCTGCGGCATTGGCTACGGACGCGGAACGAGGAGCGCGAGTAAGTGCGTTACGACGATCTCTGGATCAAGGGCACGGGCAGTTACCTCGGCGAACTGCGCCCCGTCGGGCCCGACATAGCCGCCGGCCGGTATGCGGAGAAGGATGCGCGGGAGGCCGGTACGGTTTCGGTGTCCGTCGCGGATCTCGCACCGCCGGAGATGGCCGTCCTGGCCGGCCGGGCAGCCCTGGAAGGCGCAGCCGGAGTCGACCGCTCGTCGGTTCTGCATCTGCACGGCAGCACCTACTTCCAGGGCCTCGACATGTGGCCCGCATCGTGCTGGATCGCCGGGCAGCTGCTCGGCCAGACCCTCGGCGCCCTCTCCCTCCAGGCGTCCGCGCTGTCGAACAGCTCGCTGGCGTGCCTGGAGATCGCCGGCAGCATGCTGCAAGGGCGGCCGGATCTGTCCGGTGCACTGCTGACCTGCGCAGACCGGTTCCTCCCGCCCGGAATCGACCGGTGGAACATCGACTCGGGGATGGCCTTCGGGGACGGTGCCGCCGCGGTGCTCCTCGGGCGGGGCGGCGGCGCGCTGCGGGTGCTGTCGGTGTCCTCGTACACGGACACGACGCTGGAGGGGCTGCAGCGGGGCAACGAGGCGTTCCACCCCGTCTCGCCGACGGCGCTGGAAACGCTTCCCATGCGGCGCCGGGCCCGGGAGTTCTTCGCCCAGGGCGGTATGGCGCCGAAAGAGGCCCGGCAGCGCTCGGTGGACGCCGTGCAGCGCGTCGTCGAGTCCGCGCTGGCGGATGCCGGATGCTCGATCGGCGACGCCCGATGGGTCGTTCCCCCGTTCGTCGGCCGCCGGCTGTTCGAGTCGGGCTTCGTCGAACCGCTCGGGCTGGACCCCGACCGGACCCTCTTCCCCTTCGGCCTGACCACCGGGCACCTCGGCTCCGTCGACCAACTGCTCAGCCTCGACCGCCTGCTCCGGCACGAGCGGCTGAATCCCGGGGACCGCATCGTCCTGATCGGCACGGGCATGGGCTTCACCTTCACCTGTGCCGTGCTCACCGCGTAGAGGAGGAATGCAGTGCCGACCGAACTCCCCGCGTTCTCCGTGCTGTTGGGTCCCGATTTCGCCGGCAAGTCCTCGGTGATGGCCGAGCTCGCGGCAACCCGGCCCGACTGGCGCCTGCTGTCCACCGACGGCGCGTTCACGAAACCCGCCTTCCCCCTGGTGGCTCAGCTCCGGCGCCATGTGGTCGACGACGTGCTGCCGGGGCTCCGCACATCCTATTCGCCGGACTTCCTCGCGGCCCTTCTGCAGACTGCGGTCATCCACCTCCGCGACCGGATCGCACAATGCGAACCCGGAACACCGGTGGTGGTGGATTCCTATTACTACAAGATTCTGGCGAAGTGCCGGCTCGCCGGGGTCGGGGAAAACCCGATGTTCACCTGGTGGCGTTCCTTTCCCCAGCCCCGCCGCATCGTGTACCTGGAGGTGCCGCACCGCACGGCGTGGCGGCGCTGCGGCCGCGGCATCCTGCTCAATCCGCTGGAGCACGAAGGAGCCTGGCCCACCGAGCTCGCGTTCGAGAGCTACCAGAGCGACCTGCGCAAGATGATGCTCGAAGAGACGAGGGACATCCCCATGACGGTGATCGAGGAATGCGGGGACGTGGCGAGCACTGCGGCCGCGGTACGACGGGCGCTCGGCGATGACGACCACTGACGGCCCGGGAACACCCGGACACCAGCGGCGCTACCGGGAACGGGTGCTGGCCGAACGTGCACGGCTGCGCGAAGCCGCCCGCGCATTCACGGAACATCAACGCCGGGTACTGTCCGATCTGCTGGCATTCAATGCCGATACGGAATTCGGCCGGGCCCACGACTTCGGCGGCATCCGCACCATGGACGAATTCCGCCGTGCCGTTCCCGTCCAGGACTACGCGGCCCACGAGCCATGGATCGAACGCATGGCGGCGGGCGAGGAGAACGTGCTCACCGCGGACCGGCCCGCGGTGTACTTCACCAGCAGCGGAAGCACCGGAGCGCACAAGAAGATCCCGGTCACCCCCCGCTTCATGAAGACCACGTTCTTTCCTTTCTATTACGCGGCGTGGGCGCCCCTGATCGAGAGCTTCCCGGACGTGCTGGCTCGCCCCGATGCCGTACTGAACCTCAAGCACGACCCGCTGGCCGCACCTCCCACCACGACCGACGGCCGTCCGCATGTCGGCGCCAGCCAGGTCGACTTCGGCGAGAAGTTCGGCGAACCGCTGTCCGCCGAGCCGGGGACCGCCGCGCCCTGGGCGACCCTGCCGGTCCCGGTGGCGGCGGACGCGCACATGGACAAGATGTATCTGCGGCTGCGGCTGGCCGTGGAGAGCGACGTCCGCTGCCTCATCGGAATCAACCCGGCCATGATCGCCGCGGTGCCCTACCAGCTGAATCTCTGGTGGCCACGCATCGTCAAGGAGATACGCGACGGCACCGTCGGCGGCGTGCCGAACAGGCCCCCGGCACCGGAGCGGGCAGCGGAACTGGAGCGGCTGGCGGACCACTTCGGGGTGGTCCGGCCCGCGCACATCTGGCCCCGGGTGCGGGCGCTGTTCTGCTGGACCACCGGCGCGGCGGCGCTGTATCTGCCGCGGCTGCGGGAGGAGTTCGGTGCCGGGGTGACCGTCCTGCCGGCGCCCGTGGCCGCGTCCGAGGGACCCGTCGGCGTCGCCTGGGACCGCCACCCCTTTGCGGGCAGCCTGGTGCCCACCGCCTCGGTGTACGAGTTCGTGGACGCCGAGCACGACATCGCTCCGCACGTCGCCACCCTGCTTCCCGACGAACTCGAGCCGGGCCGCGACTACCACGTCCTCTTCAGCCACGTGGGCGGGCTCTACCGCTATGCGGTCGGCGACGTGGTCCGGGTCGTCGACCGGGTCGACGGTGTGCCCCGGGTGTCGTACGCCGGCCGCAGCGGGCGGCTGGACGCGGCCGGCGAGCGGCTGCGCGAGGCCCAGGTGATCCGCGCCCTCCAGGCCGCGGCGGGCGACACGGGCTTGGAACTGCTCAACGCCTCCTGCCGTGTGGGCGGGCCGCCCGGGCGGGCGCCGCACTATCGGTTCGCGGTGGCCCCCTACACACCATGGACCGAGGAGGAGACCGGCCGCTTCGCACGGCAGCTGGACAGCCGACTCGGCGAGCAGTCGCCCGGGTACCGGACGGCACGCGAGTCCGGGCGCCTCGGCTCCCCCGTCCTGCACCTGCTGCCGCGCGACGCCTTCCAGCGCGACTGGCACGAGGCAGTCGCCACCGGAGTACGACCCACACAGGTCAAGGACCGCATCTTCCGCCAGGACCCAGCCCTCTGGGAACGGCTGACCGGCGTACCCACCACCGACGAAGAGGAACCCGAGCGCCCATGACCGACACGCTGGACGCCGTGGAGCGCACCGCGCTGCTCACCGCCGCGCTGCGCGCCGCCGAGACGCTGCGCGCGGACCGGCTCTACGAAGACCCGTACGCAGCCCGGCTGGCCGCAGACGTCGGCCCCGAACTGCTGGCGGAGGTCCATGCCGCGACCTTCCCGCCGGACCGCCCCCGCACGCTGCCCAGCACCCCCGACTACAACGCCATCCGGACGCGCTTCTTCGACGAGTACCTTCAGCGTGCCGCCCGGGAGCCGGGGATGCACCAGATCGTGCTCGCGCCCGCCGGCATGGACTCCCGTGCCTATCGGCTCCCCTGGCCTTCGGACATCCGCTATTTCGAGGTCGACCGGCCCGCCGTGCTCGGCTTCAAGGCCGAGCGGCTGGGCGAGGCCAGGCCCCAGGTGGCGCACCGCGCGGTCGCTGCGGACCTGACGGCGGACAACTGGGAGGACGATCTCGTCGCCGCCGGATACGACCCCGCGCTGCCCTCGACCTGGCTGCTCGAAGGGCTGCTCTACTACATAGCCGAGCCGGACTCGCGGCGCATGCTCGACCGAGTGGCCGCCATCACCGCACCCGGCAGCCGCTTCGCCGCCGACATCGTCAACGCCGCCGCGCTCACCCTGCCGGACATGCGGGGACTGCTGGACGTCTTCTCGGGCTGGGGGTGCCCGTGGCTGTTCGGCACCGACGATCCCGAAGCGTTGTTCAGCAGCCACGGATTCGATGTCGAGGCCGTCCAGCCCGGTGATCCGGGCGCCGGCTTCGGCCGGTGGCCCGACCCCGTACCGCCACGCCACGTGAGGGACGTGCGCCGCGTGTTCTTCGTCCACGGCCACCGGCGCTGACGATGCGGAGCGCGGTCATCGCAGGCGGCAGCATCGCCGGTCTGTCCACAGCCCTTGCCCTCGCGGAGGCGGGGTACCGAGTCCGTGTCCTGGAGCGGGCCGATTTGCCCCCCGAGGGCCCGCCCGGCCACGTCGCGACGGGCTGGCACCGCCCCACCGTCCCACAGGCGGGCCACTCGCACACAGTGACCTCCCTCGGCGTGCGGGTACTCGGGCAGCGGGCGCCGCAGGTCCTGGACGCGGTACTGGAGGCGGGCGCGACGCTGCTTGATCTCACCACCTGCGCTCCCCGCGGGCACGGCGGCCTCCGCCCCGAACCGGGCGACCGTGAGCTGGCCGCGCTGGCCGTCCGCCGTTCGGTGCTGGACCTCGTCCTGTACCGCGTCGTGCGCACCGTCCCGGGCGTCGAGATCAGCCACGGCACGGCCGTACGGCATCTGCTGACCGACCACGACGGCCGGCGGGCGACGGGTGTGGTGACCGAGTGCGGTGAGCGGGTTTCGGCCGACGTCGTCGTGGACGCCACCGGGCGCCGGGCGGAGTCCCGGTCCTGGCTGGCGGCAGCGGGTGGCGCGGTCGCCGTGGACCTCACCGCGCCCTCAAAGCTGCGCGGGTTCAGCCGCTGCTACCGGCTGACCGGGACAGGCCGGCCCGGCCCGCTGAACCGGGGAAACGCGGCCGGCGGCATCTGGGGCCACTACGCAGGGGTGCTGCACCCCGGCGACAACGGCACCTTCGCCATCGCCCTGGCGGTGCTGCCCAGTGACCCCGCGATGACAGCGCTGAGCCGCCCGGAAGGGTTCACCGCGGCCGCCCGGGTCACACCATGGGTGGCACCGTGGCTCGCCGGGGACACAGCGGAACCGGTGGGTCCCGTACGCTCGATCACCTGCCCGCCGAATCTGCTGAGGGCAGTCGCGACGCGCCGCCAACGGCCCGTTGCCGGGCTGTTCTCCGTCGGGGACGCCGCCTGTGTCACCAACCCTCTGTTCGGCCGGGGCCTGTCCCTGGCGCTGACCCACGCCTTTCAGGTGGCCGACATGATCGGCGCCGCGCCACGCGTGGACGAGGAGTTCGGCGCCCAGGTGACCGCCGCGACCGAAGACCTCCTCGGCCCTTGGTACGAGCAGTCCGCACACGACGACGCCGAACGCATCGCTGCCTGGACGGCGGCCGTACACGGCGAGACACCCGCGGCGCCGCCCGCGTCACCGGGGCCTTCGGGCCGCCCGTCGCTCGCCGAGGCGGCCGCGGCCGCGGCCGTGGACGGCAACGTCTGGCGCGGGGTGACACGGATGCTGATGAGCCTGGACACCCCCGGCAAGATCTTCGACGACCCGCTGTTCCGGTCCCGAGTGGCCGCCGCGCAGCCTCCGCGGGCACCGGTGGCCGCACAACCGCCGAGCCGGGCCGCGCTGCTGGAGGCGGTCACCGCGGCTGTCGGAGGAGCCCGATGAGCGGGCGTCGCGTGCTGCTGGCCCCGGTCACCGTCACACCCTCGAAGCCACTGACGCCCAGCCACCTCAAGGGGCTGCTGTGGACCGACGTGATGTACCGGGCCACCGGCCACCTGGCGGAAGCCTCCTACCGCTACAGCCACACCACCTACGACCCGACCGAACAGACCCTCGGGTTCTGGGAGTACCTGGACCGCGTCGAGGGCCGGGCCGACTACTCCGCGATGACGGAGGAGGAGATCGGGGAACTCTACGTCGCCTACCGGGCAGAGGGGAGACACCCGACCGCAGCGGCCCTGCAGCCGTACACCGAGGCCGTCGAAAGACACGGGTGGCGCCACCCGGCAGCGGAACGGGTGCTGAAGATCTGGGCGTCCCACTACGAGCGTCTCGGCATGCACGATCCCGGCCTGCTGGCGCACCAGCCACCCGGCATGGCCCTCGACGAGGCGCTGGCCGAGCTCTCCCGACTCGGCATGTGCCTGGACCACCGCCCGTTCGGCGGACCCGTCTACCTGGACGCCACCCGCCACGGCCAGCCCCTACGGCCCATCGTCACCGCGGACGGACGGCCCAACTACCTGGCCTGCGCCCTGCGTGAACTGCTGCCGCTGGCCCCGCGTTTCGACGAAGTGGTACTGCTCTACGACAAGGAGCTGGACGCCGACTACCGGTTGCTCGGCCGCGTCCTGGAACAGCTCGGCCCGTCCGTCCGGCGCACGCCCATCGGCCGCGTGCCGATCGACGGACAGATACGGTCCGCACGCCACGGGAACTGGCACGAGGCCACCGCCGGGTTCCTGCTGCAGGCCGCGGAACGCGATCACGACGCCGCTGCCGTACGGCTCGGCATGCGCCTCTACTTCATCGCGACGCTCGGCCCCGGCCAGCAGCAGTCCTTCAGGCGCGACCTGTTGTACCAGTGCATGGCGCGGGCCGAACGGCTGTTGGCCGCCGCCCGCGAGTCGGGCCCCGACGCTCCCCCCGTGTCGGAGAGCCTGGCCCGGCACCGGCGCGACCACCTCTATGTGGACCCCTACCGCCTCACTTCCTCCCTCCTCGGCAAGCGCCGCCCCACCCCGCCCCTCGACCTGATCTCGTCGGTGTTCCTATGACCCTGTCCGCAGACCGTCTGCTGTCCCTCGCGGCCGAACGGCTCCGCAAGGCCCGGCCGGAGCTGGCCGCACGCCATGACCTGTCCACCCCGGCGGCGCTACAGGCCATCAAGGCCGAGATCGCCGGGGCCACCGACCCGGCCACCACCGGCGAGGCCGTGGTCGTGGCCGTCATCGGTGAGCTGGACCTGATCGCATGGGTGCGCGAGACCTGCGCGTTCACCTGCTCACTCACCGCCGACCGCAGGCAGGCCTGGCGCCGTTCCTTCACCCGGACCGTGTATCTCGCGGGTTCTCCCGGAAATCTCCGGGGCCGTTTCTCCTTCGACCACGTCGCGCCCGACGAATCGGCCGCGTGGCTCGGCCCGGCACCCGACGCGGCCTCCCACGGGCTGCGACGCCTGCTCAGGAGCTTCGACGGCCGGCGAACGCTCGGCGAGCTGTCCCCCGCGACGGTGGAACTCCCGGCGGGCCCCGCTCCCCTCTCTCGTCCTCCCCGCCACCGGGTGCTGCAGATCGTCACCGCCGACCTCACCCTCACTGATGCCCTGGTCCACCTCAACCACCTGCTCGCCGAGGCGGTCATGGACGGCCTGATCGCTCCCGGGGACCGGATCACCGTGTGCGGCGTACCGCGGCTGGAGGAGTCGCCGGGACCGTTCGCCGCCTTGCGCATCGACACCGCCATCGACTCGCCCGACAGGCTCCAGGCCTTCGCCGGGCTGACCCAGGAGACACCTGATGCCGCCACCTCCCACCGTTGACTCCGAGCCGATCCGATTCGGCTACCACGGCTCCGCGGACCTCGTCCGCCGGCTGATCGACGACGCCGGCCTCGACGACCACGACGTCGAGCTCCGCCAGTACGACGTGACGGATCCCTTCCGCGCTCTGCGATCGGGCGAACTCGACGTGATGACCGTCAAGTTCCAGGTGCGGGAACCGGACCTGTCCGTCAGTCGCGTGCTGGCCCACGACGCACGGGCCGCCGTCGTCGGCATCGCCCATCCGCTCGCCGGCCGCTCGTCGGTGTCCATCGAGGAACTCGCCGCCTACGAGACCTTCGCCCGTCCGGGCCGGATGCCCGCCTACGTGTGGGACGACGTGGTCCCCCCGCGCACCCCCGCCGGCCGGCCCCTGCGGCGCTGCCACCAGGTGTCGACCATCCGGCAGATGATGTGTCTGGTCGCGGAGTCCACCGCTGTGCACATCTCGCTGGCCTCGCTCGCCGATGTGGCGCCGCCGCAGGTGGCCATCGTGCCGATCCACGACCTGCCCAGCGCACCGGTCGCGGTGGCCTGGCGCCGCGGGGAGGAGCTGCCCGGCCATGTACGTGCCTTCGTGGAGCGGGTGCGAGGGGGGAGCGAGCGATGACCCGTCCGAGGACCCCCACCGTCGTCCTGCTCCACGCGCTCTCCCTCGACTCGTCGATGTGGCGGCCGCAGCGCCATGCCCTTGAACAGCGCGGTCTGCGGGTGCTCGCCTTCGACCAGCGTGGCTTCGGCGGCGTGCCGCTCGGCGCGGGCCCGCCTTCCCTCGATGCCGTCGCCGAGGACCTGGCGGTGGCACTCGATGCCGGGGGCCATGGTCAGGTCGTGCTCGTCGGCTCCTCCATGGGCGGATACGTGGCGATGCGGTTCCTGCGCCGTCATCCCCACCGGGTCGACGGCGTGCTGCTCACCGGTACCAGGGCCGCCGCGGACTCCACGGAGGCAGCGGCCCGGCGCGAGAGCTTCGCGCGGATGATCACGGACGACCGGCTGCGGCACGAGCTGATCACCACGACCACGCCGCTGCTGCTCGGGGCGACCACCCGGGCCGAACGCCCCGAGCTTCTCGCACGGCTGCTCGCCGATGCGACGGCGGCTTCACCGGCGGCCCTGGCCTGGGCACAACGGGCCGTCGCCGCTCGGCCCGACTCCTTCGACGTGCTGCGTGCCACGACCGTCCCTGCGCTCGTGGTCGCTGGTGCGCAGGACGAGCTGGTCCCCGAGGACGAGGCGCAGCGGATGGCCGCCGCCCTGCCGCGGGGACGCCTTGTCACCGTGCCGCGCGCGGGTCACCTGCCGTCGCTGGAGGCACCGGACGTGTTCACCGGGGCCCTGACGCGGCTGCTCGACGAGATCGCCGAATCCAAAACGCTGCCGGAAGGGCACATATGCTGACCGATGACCACCAGGCCTGGGGATACGCCTCCTCGACCGGTCTGGGCTTCACCCACCGGGAGATCGTCGAGGCCCACTTCCGTGCCTGTGCCCCGGAGTACCGGCTGGCGCTGGACGAGGCGGACCTGCGGCCGGGCAGCCGCGTCCTGGACGCCGGCTGCGGCAGCGGCACCTTCCTGCCGTGGCTGGCGGAACTGGTCGGGCCCACCGGACATCTGTCGGCGCTCGACCTCGCCGAGGAGAACGTGGACCGCGTACGGGAACTGGCGCAACGGGAGGACCTCGGGGCCCCGGTCGAGGTGACGCACGGTGATGTGCTGCGCCTGCCCTACGACGACCATTCCTTCGACGCCGTCTGGTGCGCCAACACCACCCAGTACCTCGGGGACGACGAACTGGAACGGGCGCTGGCCGAGTTCGTCCGCGTCGTGCGGCCGGGGGGCCGCGTGGTCGTCAAGGACCTCGACGCAAGCCTGATCACGGCACGGCCGGCACCTCCGTTCCTCTTCACGGACTTCTTCCGGCGCGCCGCCGAATCCTCGCCGTACGCACGGCAGTTGCTGCGCGCCCGGGACCTGCACCGCTGGTTGTCACGGGCCGGACTGACCGCCGTACAGCAGCGCACGCTGCTGATAGAGCACTATGCGCCGTTCGATGCCGCGGTGCAGAGGTTCTACGGGCTGGCATGTGCGCGGGTGGCCGAACGGGCGCTGGCACTGGGATGCGGACAGGGATGGCGCGGCTTCGCCGACCCCGATGGCCCCGCCAACCCCCTTCACGACCCTCGTGGATACATCAGCGAAGGGAACGTCGTCGCCTTCGGAACAGTTCCCGGATGAGCGGCCGCCGCGGCGAGCCAGGGATCGAAGTCGAGCAGGGCGCGACGTAGAAACGACTTCAGACCGGGTTTCACGAGGACTGGAGGACCGCGAAGGGATACGGGTCCAAGGCCTCGCGGATGGCCTTCAGGGCGGACTCGCCGTAGTCCGCCGGTACCCGGGAGGAGATGGCCAGTCCGGTCGGTACCGGCCCCGGCGGCGCAGGAAGGTGGGGAAAGATCGCCGTGGGCAGCCCCCACAGCTCGTCCGCGTTGGCCACCAGACAGGCGACTCCGAGACCGGCCTGTATCGCGGCCCGCAGCCCGATCAGCTCGGGCCCCTCGTAGGCGCGCTTCCACTTGACCCCGGACTCCTCGAAGGCCGCCAGGGTCCGCCCGCGCAGCGTGCACGGCTCGGTGAAGAGCACGAGGGGCAGTGGTGCGTCGTTCCCGATCGCCGGACGCCCGAACCAGGCCATCTCGATGTCCCCGATCTCCTCGACGCGGTAGGCCGGGTCCTCCCACGGGTTGATGAGCAGGGCCAGGTCGAGGGTCCCGCACGACAGTTGCTCGGTGAGCGATTCGCTCACTCCGGTGCGGATGGTCACCTGGGATTCGGGGGCCACCCGCTTCAGGCCCCGCAGGATCGCCGGGAGCGCGTCGCTGAACTGGTCGGAGATGCCGAGGGAAATGTGCATGCCGTTGCGCGGGGGCGTGAATCGCGCGACGGCTTCGTCGTTGAGGGAGATCATCTTGCGGGCGTAGGCAAGCAGCTCCCGCCCTGCGGGACTGAGCCGCATGTTGCGCCCGGTGGTCGTGAAGACAGGCTGCTTGAGGAAACTCTCCAGGCGCCGTATCTGCTGGCTCACGGCCGGCTGCGTCAGGTGCAACGCCTCCGCCGCCCGGCTGAAACCTCCCAGGTCGACGATGGTCGTCAGGGTCCTCAGTGTTCCTATCTGCAAGTCGTGGTTCATGTGTTCCCCCGTTTTCCGTAAGGACTTGGTGCGGCGCACCTTCGGAGCACACCGTGTTGCCCAGCCCGCTGCGGCGCTCGCGGCCGAGTCCCCGTGGGGCCGCAGGCCCTGACGCAGCAGTTGGGACCACCGGTGACGAACAGGACATGGCCCGCTGTGCACGAGCGACGCACGGAGCCCTCCGGCGGTGACGCCGGGGCACGGGCGCCTGAGGCCAGGTCAGCGGCCATCGGCGCCCCGTCTGCTGACTAGAAGTCAGCATGTGCCGTCAACTCGAGTGTCTGGCTCCGCATATCGAGGACCATAGGCCCCCTCGACCCCCGGTTGCAACATGTTGCTCCATCGGGGCACTATGGTGCGCCAAGGAGGTGGGCGATGGAGCAGCAGGCAACCGAGATGTCCCCGCCACGAACGCTGGACGGCCTCGTCCACGAGACAAAGGCCGATATCGCGCGGCGGCTTCGCCATATTCGCCGGCACCATCCCGAAGGGCCCTTCAGCCTCGCAAAACTCGCCCATCTCGCCGGCGTCTCCAAGCGGACCCTGACGTCGGTCGAGTCCGACGACGGTGCCAACCTCACCATCGAAACCCTCGTGAAGGTCGCACACAGCCTCGGCATCCAGCGCTGCGCGTACTTCCTCGACGAGCAGGTCTTCCAGCAGGTCAACCAAGAGTTCGCGCTCCTCATGGAGCTGAGGGAAAGCAGAGCTCAAGGCCTTGCCCTGCGTACGTCTCACGCGTCGCCCATCCCCACCACCACAGACCAGGTTTCGCGACTCCTCACCGGAATCATCGATGCTGCGGCCCAGGCGCGCGACTCACTGCGAGGCGCGCCGCTGAGCAGCGGTGATGCCGAACAACAGTGAGCGACAGCAGCCGTCCGGCCCCAGACCCCCACCATCAGGTGACACCGACACCACAGCCCAGACCACGCTTCCCCTGGGAAACAACCGGCCGGATACCGCCCGGAAGCCACCGCCCGGAGCAGAACGGCACGCAGGCAAGCGGTGTGACGACACGCCACGCACGTGACGTCGGCTTCCACCGATGTCCGATCGAGGAGCAAGGCGAGGCCATGACCACACGAAAGGTTCGCAAACGGTGCGAGGAGCTCGTCAGCGCACTCGACCTACCCAGCCCCTTCTCCACAGACGCACTCGTCCACGAGCTGTCGCAACGGCGAGGCCGGCCGATCCGCATCCAGGCCGTGCCGATCGGCTCCGCCATCAACGCCTGCGGATTGTGGATCGCTACCGATGCCGGCGACACCATCTACGTCGAGGAGAAGGCCACCAAGTTCCATCAGGAACACATCGTTCTCCACGAGGTCGGACACATCCTGTGCGACCACCGCATCAGTGACCAGGAGACCTACGGCGCGCTCACCACCCTGCTGCCGAGCATCAGCCCCGACATGATCAGCCGACTCCTGGGCCGCACCAACTACACCACCGAGCAGGAACAGGAAGCCGAACTCGTGGCCAGCCTGATCCGCTCCACCACAGGGATGCGTGCTCCCTCACCGTCGGCAGGTGTACGCGGTGCACTGGAAGCCGCCCTCGGAATCCGCAAGTAGGAGCAAATGAGCTTAAGTTCCGTCTACCAACTGGGGAACCGCGCCGAACTCCTGGGCGCGCTGGCGCTGTGGACGGTGATCTTCCTCCGGCTGCCCACAGCCCGCCGCTCTCACCAGCAGAAGATGCTGCTCATCGCCGTGACAGGCATTGCCGGGTCGATCACCGTCTATCTCGACCCCGTCACCGCGGTCCTGAACCACACGTTCACCTTCGCCCAGAGCTGCGGCCTGTTCATGAACGCCTGGGGTGTCCTCAGCTCGGCCCTCATCCTCGACTTCGTCCTCGCGGCCATGTCGCGGCGCCGCCCCTGGCTCATCTACGGCCCCATGACCGTGACGATAGCCGCCCTCGTCATCCTCAACTACACCGTCGACCCGCATGCCGGATGCGTCAATTCCGAAGCCGTTCCCTGGTACAGCCCCTTCTGGTGGCTGCTTGTCACAGCACACCTCGTCGGAACGATCCCCTGCGCCGTGCTCTGCGTGCGCTACGGCCGCCAGGCCCGCGACGACCGGCCCCTGCGCACCGGCCTTCTCCTGCTCGCCGCCGGCTTCACCTCATCCAGCCTGTTCTGGTGCGTCGTCCTGGCCTTCCTCCTCACCCGACCCGCCTGGCTCGGCGCGCTGTTCCCCGACAACATCGGCCTCACGGCCTGGCTGATGACCGCCGGCGTCGGTCTGCCGCTGGCCCTCACCGCCCAACGCACGACCCGTGACGCGAAGGTCATGTGGCAGTTGCATCCTTTGTGGCGCGACCTCGTCGAAGCCGTCCCACACGTCGCTCTCGACCGACCGCGTACCCGGATCCGTTCACTGCTCGGCAGCCCGCACACGATCCGCCTCCGGCTGTACCGCCAGGTCATCGAGATCCGCGACGCCCTGCTGGTCCTGCAGGACTACGTGACACCCGAGAAGATGGAACACGCTCGCCGGCACATCACCGCCCAAGCCCTCCGGGAGGAACAGGTCGAGCCGGCGTTCACCGCATGCTGGCTACGCGCTGCCCTCGAGGCCAGGGCTGCCGCAGGAACACCCCGACCCAACCCGCTCGCCAGCGCAGGCCCCAGTGACGACGGCCTCCGCAGCGAGACCGACTTCCTGCTTGCCGTCCTCCGGTCCCGGACACTTCCCGCCGTACGCTCCTTCGCTCCGCCGTCCACCGCCGACCCCTCGACGCCCGACAGCACCGGTCAGCATGTGCAGGCCGCCCCAGCCACTCGCACGAACAGGTGATCCCGTGACACAGCCCCCCGCCGTCACCAGCCCTTACAACACCGGCATGCTGAGCAATGATGCGCCGCGCGAACGTGACCGCTTGGAGTCCATCCAAAACAGCGTCGACACATTCACCACCGACATCCTCCAGGGCCTTCCCATCCAACCGACCTGGAACTGCCTGGAACTTGGCGCAGGCGCCGGCTCCATCGCCCACTGGCTCGCCGCCCGCTGCCCGGACGGCCACGTGACCGCCGTCGACCTCGACACCCGCCACCTCGATGCCGGCCGGGCCACCAACCTGGAAATCCAGGAAGCCGACATCACGCGCCAGGACTATACGCCCGGCACCTTCGACCTCATCCACGCCCGCTATGTGTTCTGCCACCTCTCCGATCGGGACGAGATGGTCGCCCGCGCCGCCGGCTGGCTCTCCCCCGGTGGCTGGCTCGTCATCGAAGAGCCCTACGACCTGCCCGCCGCCACATCCCCCTTCCCCTTGATCCAGCGCATCCTCACCGCCTACCAGCACACGTACCGACAAAACGGTGCCGACATGACCTGGGCCCGCCGACTGCCCTCGCTCCTCGCCCGCAATGCACTCACCGAGGTTGCCTTCGCCGGAAACCTCGGCCACATGGGCGGACTCGAAAAGGACCGTTGGCGCCCCCTCATCGACCGCGCCGCCCCCGCTCTCCTGGCGAGCGGCCTCATCACCGACGCAGACCTCAGTGAATTCACCGAACTACTGAAGGATCCGGCGTTCATCGACATCCCTCAAATGACCATCTCGGCCTGGGGCCGCAGCCCGTCGGACGCCCGGGCCCACTCCACGAAGGCCGACAGCACCTGCCCATGACGCTCACGCCAGGCCGATGCCCAGCTCGGTGTCCCGTCTGCGTTGCGGGGGCCAACCCCACCCGGCGCCCGGGTGGCAGCTCCATCGATCACAAGGGCGCGGGCGCGTTGACTGGCAGGAGTCGGAACAGAGTTGGGCCGGGCAGCGAGGTGTCAGCGTGGCGGGGAAACGTACGGCAGTCGTGGCGTGCATGGCGGCACTCATGGCGTGCGGGGTGGGTGAGGTGTCCGCCGGGGCACACACGGCGGGCGGCGGCTACTCGGCGGCGGACCTGAGAGGGGATCTGGCAGCGGTACGCGCCGCCGCCGGCGGCGATGTGAACGTGGTGGCCCGGGTGGATGAGCAGGGCGGTGCTGTACTGCGGGCACGGTACGGGACCGCGGGCGCCGGCTCGACCGCGCCCGTGCCGTGGGACCCCGAGTTCCGGGTGGCCAGCACCAGCAAGACGTTCACGGCGGTGGTCGTGCTTCAACTGGCCGCGGAGGGACGGCTTTCGCTGGACGACACAGTGGAACGGTGGCTGCCCGGGGTGGTTCGCGGGCACGGCAACGACGGCTCGCGGATCACCGTACGCGACCTGCTCCAGCACACCAGCGGGATCTACGACTACATCGCCGATCCCGGCATACAGGACAAGCTGCAGAACCACTTCAACGAGACCCGGTACGACGCCACCCCGCCGGCCCAGCTCGTCGCGATCGCGATGCGACACGCCCCGCTCTTCACTCCGTCGCCGGACACCTCGCCGCGCCGGTGGGCCTACTCGAACACCAACTATCTGCTGGCTGCGATGATCGCGCAGAAGGCAGGCGGTGCGGACTGGCGGGAACTGATCGAGAACCGGATCATCGCACCGCTTGGCCTGCGACACACCTACATCCCCGGCGAGAACCCATATCTGATCGGCCCGCACGAGCGGGTGACCATCGCCGGACCCGGGGGCGAACTGGTGGACCTCACCGAGGAGAGCTACCAGCACACCGCGGACTCCGGGGTGGTGAGCACCCCGTCGGACCTCGACACGTTCTTCCGCGCCCTCGCCACCGGGCGGCTGCTGCCCGCCACGCAGTGGGCGCTGATGCGGCAGACGGTCACCTACGACGACCTGCCGGTACCGCCCGCAGGCAAGCAGGGCGGATACGGACTCGGCCTGCGGATCGTGCCCCTGACCTGTGGAGGCGTCTACTACATGCACGAGGGCGACGGCTTCGGAGTGTACGGACGGCCGGCGGTCGGCGCGGACGGCCGACGGGCGGTGACACTGTCGGTCACATCCACCACCGCGCTCGTCAACGAGGACCGGCTCAACAAAGCGGTGCAGACCCTCACCGACCATGCGCTGTGCGCGGTCCGGCACTGAAGCACGACTCAGGGGTGGCGCTCAAATCATTTCACCCGCTCGCGCAGCGCGGCGTAGTGCCGCTGCCAGTCCGCCGGCCACTCGGAGTTCCAGTGCTCGTCCACCTCAGTGGAGGCGCAGGGTGATGGACTGCCATGGTGGGTTCGCGGTGCCGTGAACCGTGCAGTCGTCGTCTGTGGAAGCGATGGGGCCGTAGGCCGTCGTGACCGTGGAAGCGTCGGGTGGTGGGTTCACGGACTGCCAATGTGTTTCCCGCCAGGGCGCATCGAATTGGGGGGTGGGGCCGGTTGGGGCGTTCACGGCGGTGAAGGAGAGGTCGCCTGCGGTGCACAGGGGCAGGCCGCCAATTTCAGTGTCGGTGCTGGGGCTGGGGCTGGGGCCCGATTCGGCCTCGACCCAGGGTCCGGCGGCGGTGATCCCCCGGAATGCGTCGACCGTGGTGTAGGCGCCGCTGGCTCGCGGCCAGCGAATGGTGATCTGATCGAGCGTGTCCAGCGGCCTGGCACCGACGACTGCGAAGAGCAGCAGGCGGCCGTGCTCGTTGATCTGCCCGGCCGGCCGGTAGGTGTTGCCGGCCGTGTCGGTCACGGTGACCGCACCTGAGCCCGCAGCGGTGAGCGCGACGGTGACGATCAGCGTCTCGCCGCGGGCGACCGCGTGCAGCACCTGCAGATCGGTCCCCTTGATCTTCGGACCGTAAGGCAACGTGACGTCGTTGTTGCTGATCCGGGCGGCATAGGAAGCCCCGCTCGTGGTCTGGGAGACACGCGGGCCGTGGTGGGACGGCAGCGCCGGCAGGGGGCCTCGATCGGAGGAGAGCGCGGTGACCGTCAGTAGGGCGGTGAGCAGGAAGTAGCGTACCGCGGGTCTTCTCGCACGCTCGTGTCCGGCCTGATGGCCGCTGGCCTTGCCCTTTGGGAGCGTGGCCGGCTTGTCTGGCGGGACGACTGTGGGATGTGGATCGTCACCGTGGGCGGGTGCCATCGCGGCGGGAGCGGTCGGTAACTCGGTGTCGACGCGCTCGGGTCGGGCCGGTGGTAACGCCTGACGGGCAAGGCGGAGGAGTTCCTCGCTTTCGTCCTCCGGCAGGCCGAGGGCCGTGGCCAGCAGCCGCAACGTTTCCCGGCGGGGCCGGGCAACCCTGCCGTGCTCGAGGTCACGGATGGCCCGCACGCTCAGTCCCGAGCGTTCGGCGAGCTCCTCCTGCGTCAGCCCGGCCCCGCTGCGCCGGGCGCGTAAGTGCGCCCCGAATCCGCCCTCGCTCATCGCGCCCCCCGCCGCATGATCTGGATCTGCGCAGGTGAGTACACCACAGGGTGTCTGCCGGGAAAACTGCCGGTCTTTCTTCCGCCTGTTCTGCCTGGTCACCGCCGTGAGCGGCTGCGGACGATCAGGGCCGGAAACCGAAACGAAAGGAGTAAGCGCATGCGTGGCTAAACCCAAACCAGTCCCCGTCGCAGCCGTTTACGCATGTCCCGCACAACAGCCACACTCGCCACCGTCGGCCACCCCACTTCGTGGGGGGCGCCCCGTCAACACCCGTGCTCCTGACAGGCCGAGTCTGGGCAAGGGGCGTACGGAGTCGTACGGGGAAAACGCCACGTGCACCGACTGTCTTTGAAGATCGTCAACCGGGGCCGGGCATCGACCACTGACTGAACCAGTTCAGGTATGCCCCTCTGCCTGTCACTATCTCCGAAGGAGCAACCGTGAAGATCGGACGCACGATCAAGTTCGCTGCGGCAGGGATTGCCGCAGCAAGCCTCGTCGCCGTCTCGGCCAGCACTGCGTCAGCAGCCAGCCTGGGTGGGGATGCGTTCGCCGGCAACTGCCATGCGTACATCCTCCCCTACTCTGACATGTACGCCTACGGTCACGTCGACGGGCCCGCCAACGAGTGCAAGGTGGACCTGTGGCAGGTGAACACTCAGACCGGCGGCCGCACGCACACCGGCTGGGGAGGCGGGGTGAACACGTGGCCGGAGTACCACAACGACGGTGTGCACGAGCTCTCTGTAGAGGTCTTGGACATCAACACCAACCAGGTTGGCTGGGGCCCTTGGGTCTTCTGATCTGCCCGAGCTGAGGGAGAGTGAGCATTCTCCTCCCTCGGGGCTGGTACGCCATCCAGGTGCCGGGCCGAAACCGTGCCGGCCCGGCACCAAACACCGCTCTGCGCAGGACCTGTTCACCCGGGGGACCGGAATGGGCCGTGCCCAGGCGTGCGTCCCGGACGCGGTCGCCGGCGCGCTCGCCGCGCACATCGGAGAGGAGACGGTGGCCACCGCGATCGGCGTGCACCTGCCAGCTCTGCACCGCCATGCGCCCACCTTCGCCACCGCGCACCGAACTGCGTTCATCGGCCCGGTGCGGCCGCCTTCGCGCCATGCGGCCTTGGTCTGGGCGAGCAGGTCCAGGGAGGGTAGGAGCACCAGGACCCGGCCTGCTCGGAGTTTTTCCGCGCTGCGCACTGCCACGAGGGTCTTTCCGGATCCGGTCGCCATGACCAGCTGAGTCCGAAGCCCCCGCTCGGGCACCTCGATCGTGCATGACAGTGGCACTGCACGCTCAGTAGGCACACAGCAGCGGGTCGGACCGCTGAAGAACCTCAACGGACTGGATGGCTATCGGCTGCAGCCGGGCAGCATGGACCCTTCCTCATTCCAGAGTCTATCTGAAGTTATAAAAGAGGCACCGTGCTTGCTGGAAAGTCTGGAAGCCCGTCCGGCCGGCCTGACGGATCCGAAGACGGTACGTCACGCTTGGCGAACCGGTATCGGGGCATACGGGCGTCACGCTGTGAGGGGAGTCCCGTCATGCTCGGTGTGGTGGCAGCAGTGCTGTTCTTCATCGCGTTCCTTATCAACGTGGCCGAGATCAGCACCAATCAGACGTTCTCGTCAGTCAACGTCATGCTCCTGGGACTGACCGTACTGGCCCTGCACGTTGGGGGAATCGGGAGTACGTGGTCCCGTAGACGTTGACCAAGCGTCAAGTTCTCCTCGCAGAGGCCGGCTGAATCGACACCGCACCCCCGTCCTTGCTGCTGCTCGGGCCGCAGGCCCGTTGGCCGGGCCCGTGCAGCGGGGCCGGCCTTCGTGGCGCGGAGCGCCACGCGGTGACCGGAGCGCAGCGCAGGTGCCGCGTGGGGGCGTAGCCCCCATCGCTCCGGGAGCGCAGCGGACGGAGCGTCACCCGGGTTGCGCAGCAACCCGGGTGGGCTGGCCGCGCAGCGGTCAGCAGGCG
>NZ_JBSHAY010000031.1:0-108213 GCF_053611725.1 Streptomyces sp. NPDC054783
CCGGGCCCCCCCGCGCGCGCCCCCACGGCCAGGCGACCAACCCACGTCCCGAAGGACGGCGCACATGCCGTACCGACGTTCCGGTCGTCATCACAGCGACGGGTCACGTCACAGCCTTCGCGCGTCGGCCGGAGACACACAGCAGTGAGCAACGAATCCGTACGGAAACCCTCCATGACCATCGACAACACCCAGACTCTGCCCGCCGGGCCGCGCCGGAGCATCGAGCTGGACGGCGACGAAGCACTCCGACTGCTGGACAGCGTGTCCTTCGGCAGGGTCGTTTTCACTCGCCACGCCCTGCCGACAGTCCGTCCGGTGAACCACGTTCTGGACAACGGGGACATCGTGATCCGCACGCACGAGGGCGCGGCGCTGACCTCGCATGGCCGACATGCCGCCGGCCCAGGCGTGGTCGTCGCCTACGAGGCCGACACCATCGACCCCGATACGCACCTCGGCTGGAGCGTAGTGGTCACCGGTTACGCCCACCTGGTGACCGATCCGGATGAACTGGCCCGCTACCAGGCACTGCTCAACCCCTGGGTGAACCAGACCATGGACTACGCGGTGCGCATCCGCCCGGACCTGATCACCGGCATTCGGCTAACCGCCGCCGACGAGCCCGGCAAGGCCTGATCACGGTCCACGAGAGCCCGTCTCGCCCCTCTGCGGTCCCGGCCTCACGATCGCTCGCTCCGCAACGTTGACCCGCAAGCAGGGCGGGGAGGGGCTCGTCGGAAACACGGTCGGTATCGATCCGCAGGCCTGGGTGGTGGCGCGCGATCCTCGCTTCGGCCTCGCGCAGCATGTGGTCGGCCCAACGGCTCCGCGCATCCCGGTCCTTGGGCATCCCGCCCAGAGACGCGTTCATGAACGGCTGTCGCCGAAGGGCGTGGACCAGGCGCAGAAAGACTTCGCGGAGCAGGGCTTCCCGGGCCGCCCATTCGGCGGCGGTAAGGCTCTCGGGCGAGCCGTCCATCCCTGCGGTGATGGTGCGGGGCATCCTGAGCCTCCTTCACAGATACGAATTCGGTCTCCGCGCACGGTACTTGGGGCTGCAGGAGCCGCTGGTCCCTGCATCGGGGCTTGCCGGCCCAGGCGTGAGCGGTCGGGCAGCGAGCGGCGAAACATCCGCCGGTGCAGAGATCGGCACTGTTGGGCGGCCGCACGATGCGGCGGTGGGCAGTTGCATGCCGAGAGCTGCACGCACCCACGCCCGACCGAGCGACCCGCCTCACAGCGCCCGCAGGCCGTGCTCCCGGAATTGTTCCCGCACCCGTTCCGTCATGTCCGGAGCCGGGACGGGGGTGTCGCGCAACGGGAAGTCGATGCCGAGGGCGTCGTATTTGTGGGCGCCGAGCTTGTGGAACGGCAGCACGTCCACCCGGTCGACGTTGCCCAGCCCGGCCAGGAAGGCGCCGAGACCGTCCACGGCGGACGGGTCGTCGGTCCAGCCGGGGACGAGGACGTAGCGGATGTGGACGGGGACGCCCAGCCGGTCGAGGCGGGTGGCGAAGCTGAGGGTCGGGGCAAGTCGGCCGCCGGTCAGTTTGCGGTAGGTGGTGACATCGAAGGACTTGATGTCCAGCAGCACCAGGTCGGTGTCGGCGAGGAGTCCGTCGGAGGCACGGGCGCCCAGGAAGCCGGAGGTATCCAGCGCCGTGTGCAGTCCGGCCCCCTTGCAGCGTCGCAGCACGGAGCCGGTGAAGGCCGGCTGGAGCAGCGGCTCACCGCCTGTGATCGTCACGCCTCCCCCGGCCGTGGTCACGAAGCCCCGGTACTTCTCGATCTCCGCCATGACCTCGTCCACGGAGGTCTCCTGGCCGTCCCGCAGGTGCCAGGTGTCGGGGTTGGCGCAGTACAGGCAACGCAGCGGGCAGCCGCTGACGAACAGCACGAACCGGGTCCCGGGTCCGTCCACGCCGGTGGACAGGTCCCAGGAGTGGATCCGGCCGGTCGTCGTCGGTGCCGTCGTCGTGGCGTTCACAGCGATCCATGAAAGGTGCGGCTGATCACGTCGAGCTGCTGCTCACGCGTCAGGCGGACGAAGTTCACCGCGTACCCGGAGACCCGGATGGTCAGCTCCGGGTACTTCTCCGGGTGTTCCATGGCGTCCTCGAGCGTCGCCCGGTTCAGGACGTTGACGTTCATGTGGAAGCCGCCGAAGGTCGTGTACCCGTCGAGGATGCCGACCAGGTTGCCCGCACGTTCCGTGGGGTCGTGGCCCAGTCCTTCGGGGGTGATGGTCGAGGTGAGGGAAATGCCGTCGCGGGCCTCCTCGTACGGGATCTTGGCCACCGACAGCGCCGATGCGACGACCCCGTGCCGGTCCCGGCCGTTCATCGGGTTGGCGCCGGGCGCGAAGGGCTGCCCGCCGCGCCGACCATCGGGGGTGCTGCCGGTGTGCTTGCCGTAGACCACGTTCGAGGTGATGGTCAGCACGGACTGGGTGTGTTCGGCGCCCCGGTAGGTGGGGTGCTTGCGCACCTTGGCCATGAACGACTCCACCAGACGGACGGCGAGCCCGTCGGCGCGGTCGTCGTTGTTGCCGTACGCCGGAAACTCGCAGTCGGTCTCGTAGTCCACGGCGAGCCCGGTCTCGTCCCGGATCGCCTTCACCCTCGCATGCTTGACGGCGGACAGACTGTCGGCGGCCACCGAAAGCCCCGCGATCCCGCAGGCCATGAACCGGTGCACCGGGTGGTCGTGCAGCGCCATCTCGATACGCTCGTAGGCGTACTTGTCGTGCATGTAATGAATGACGTTCAGCGCGTCGACGTACGTCTCGGCCAGCCAGTCCAGCATCCGGTCGTACGCCGCCGACAGTTCCTCGTAGTCCAGGTACTCGCCGGTGAGCGGAGGCGTCGCGGGTGCAATCTGTTCGCCGGTCATCTCGTCCCGGCCGCCGTTGATCGCGTACAGCAGGGCCTTGGCGAGGTTGACCCGGGCGCCGAAGAACTGCATCTGCCTGCCGACGGCCATGGCGGAGACGCAGCAGGCGATCGCGGTGTCGTCACCGGTGCACGGGCGCATCAGGTCGTCGGACTCGTACTGGATGGAGCTGGTGTCGATGGACACCTGGGCGCAGAACCGCTTGAACCCCTCCGGCAGCCGCGGCGACCACAACACCGTGAGATTCGGCTCCGGGGCCGGCCCCAGGTTGTACAGCGTGTGCAGGAAGCGGAAGGAAGTGCGGGTGACCAGCGGACGGCCGTCGGCGCCGATGCCGCCGATCGACTCCGTCACCCAGGTCGGGTCGCCGGAGAACAGCGCGTCGTACTCGGGGGTCCGCAGGAACCGGACGATCCGCAGCTTGATCACGAAGTCGTCGATCAGCTCCTGCGCGCGGGTCTCGTCGACACGACCCTCGTCCAGGTCGCGCTGGAGGTAGACGTCCAGGAACGTCGACGTGCGGCCCAGGGACATCGCGGCGCCGTTCTGCTCCTTGACCGCGGCCAGGAAGCCGAGGTAAAGCCACTGCACGGCTTCGTGTGCGGTGGCGGCGGGGCGGGTGACGTCGCAGCCGTAGGAGGCGGCCATCCGCCCCAGTTCGCCCAGCGCGCGAATCTGCTCGGCCAGCTCCTCGCGGTCGCGGATGACGTCCGGGGTGGAGGACCGGCCATCCAGCAGGGCGCGCTCCGCCCGCTTGGCCTCGATCAGCCGGTCGGTGCCGTACAGCGCCACCCGCCGGTAGTCGCCGATGATCCGGCCGCGACCATAGGCGTCCGGCAGCCCGGTGATGATCCCGGCCTTGCGCGCCGCCCGCATCTCAGGCGTGTAAGCGTCGAAGACGCCGTCGTTGTGGGTCTTGCGGTAGGTTCCGAAGACCTTGGTCACGAACGGGTCGGGCGCGTAGCCGTACGCCTTCAGCCCGTTCTCGACCATCCTCAGGCCGCCGTTCGGCATGATCGCCCGCTTCAGCGGGGCGTCGGTCTGCAGACCGACGATCAACTCACGCTCCCGGTCGATGTAACCGGGGGCGTGCGAGGTGATCGTCGACGGAATGCCGGTTTCCACGTCGAGGATGCCCTTGCGCCGCTCCTCGGGGAACAAGGCGCTGACCTTCCTCCAGACGGCGAGCGTGCGCTCGGTCGGGCCGGTGAGGAACTGGGAACCGCCCTCGTACGGCGTGTAGTTGGCCTGGATGAAGTCGCGTACGTCGATGGTGCCGCGCCAGTGCGTGCCGGCGAAAGCGCGCCAGGCCTCGTCGGGTACGTCCACGCTTGCACGGGTTGCCACGGTCATCACTGCCTCCGCATCGTTCGCGACACCGCTCACGGACCGTCCCGTGAGCGGCTCCGCTGTCGATGCTCGTCCCTCGTCACCGCCCGATGCAGGGCCCGCGAGAACCCGTTGCCGCGCCGTCCGGCCCCTTCGCCATGGGGCCGATCGGTCCCATGGCTTGGCAGTCGGCACCGGCCCTCAGGCGGAGAGGTGCAAGCCGTACATCGTGCGACCTCGGACGAGTTCACGGCCGGTGACCAGTTCCGGCTCAATACGTACGAAGGCCTCTTGGGGTGAGGGAACCCAGGAGTCCGGGCCGATCCGGTCCAGCCGATCCAGCTCGGCCGTGTCGGTCACGACAACGGCCCGGCCGGTGACGACGACGCTCCAGCCCGAGCACGCGACTGCATCGACCGCGTCCGCCTCGAAGGCGACGACCGCGCCGTCGACCGCACGGGCCAGCTGCGAGCTCGCGGAGGTGCGCAGCAGCACCGTCCCGTCACCGTCGAGCCGGAAGTTGACCGGCACGACCGCGGGAAGGGCCTGGCGCGTGTACACGATGCGGCCGACGGGCACCGTGGCCAGCAGGCGCAGGCACTCCTGACGGCCGAGTTCGCGGAAACCATCGTTCGGGTACATGAGTCAACCCGTCTTTCGCCCGGTGCAGGGGGTTACGTTCCATGCTGAGCGCGGCGGCGGCCACGCGTGAGTGGCCACCGGTCCCGCTTTCACCGGAGACCGGCCCGGGGAGGCGTGGCGGCGAAGGGGGTCGACCGGCCCTTCCGACGCGCCCATCGGCCCGGCTTTCCTCTGACCATGGCCGAAACTCTCGCCCAGTCCGCGCCGCGTCCTATCGAACGCGCCGTCGGCGGGACCACCGTCGTGGAGCTGCGCGGCGAGATCGACATCCTCGCGGCACCGCCTAGGTTGCTGTGCCGGGCGCGGAACCGGGTCATGGCACGGCACGGCCGGCTTCGTCTTGTCACATACAGTGGCCGCTCCCTGCGGATACTGCGCGGAGCCGGGCTGGAAGGCGTGTTCGAGATCCACGACCACCTGCCCGAAACCCTCGCCGGGGCCTGCGGCAGGAGCCTCCCGGCCGCAGTGGGCTGACGAGCTCTGCAGGCCCTCACGGGATCGCCGCACAACGCCAGGCCGACCTGTCACTCGACATCGCACACCTGCTCCGGTGCACGTCTCGGGCCGGCCGGGCCCTCCGGGCCGTAGCCGAGGCGAATCAGCATCTGCGCATGCCCAGTGCGGTCTGGTGCGGGATTCAGGTCGCGGCGCAGGTCGGCCCACTCCATCGGCTGGTGCAGCAGGGAAGCGCGCACACCATGCGCTGTGGCCACCAACAGAACGTGCTCCAGCGCCTGCCCGGCCCGCAGCCAGTCGCTACGGCGGTCGTGCTCGGTGGCCAGCAGAGCTACCGCAGGGAGGGTCTCGAAGGGCTGGGCGGCGAGCCGCTCGGCGTGCCGCTGAGCGGTGAAATCACGCATGGGCAGTTGCTCGCGCGTGTCCTGCGGCCCCAGCGCCGCTCGCGGTATGCCGACTTCGGCACCGTCGCCCGGGTCCCGATGCACCCATCGGCGGCTCTCCATGGCCCGGTCGGGGTCCGTGCGGTTGCGGTGCTCCGCCTCCTTGGCCAGGCGCAGCAGCCGTGCCGTCTCGGCCGCTCGAGGGAGAGTGAGCGATGCGCCTTCCGCGTGAGCAGCTTCGGCGAGTTCGGCTCGAACGTTCGCCGGAATCGGCGTGCGGGAGAAGGGAAACCTGCTGCTGTGCCTACGCCAGATGGCCGGGTAGAGGTCGGGACGGTGCCCCATGGGGTGTCGCCGGCCCGGCCCTGACAGCCGGAGGTTGGCCAGCAGGCCTGGATCCTCGGGATCCGGCAGCAGGCGTACGACAGGCGCCCAGCCGAAGTGGGCTGCCGCGACGCGGAGGTTGAAGACGGAGGCACCGACCGACAAATGCAGGGCCCGTCCGACGGGATCCGCGTGGCGCAGGCCGCGCTCCGGGGCGGCGCGCACCTCCAGCGTGACGGTCTCCCGATCGAGCCGGAAGCGCCACGGCTGGGTGTTGTAGATCGAGGGCGCCGCCACGGCGGCCGAGATACAGGCTTCCAGGGTTGCGGCGTCGAGGGCCGGCACGGTTCGCATGATGGCCTCCTTCCGTGCAGGCATGCGACAGATACGGGTGTCCTACGAGCGTGAGAGCACCGCAGCGACACGGTGAGGGGCCGATGGTCCCTTTGCGGGGCCCGGGCAGGGTACGACCGGCGACATCAAGGGCAGGACCCCACAGAAGTGTCGACGCCACGTGCGCGTCACGGGCCGAACGTCCCGCGGTGGCCTCGGACTTGGCCCTGAACGGACCCCTTCATCAGCCTCATCGGCCCGTGTGGTGGCACCGCTCGGACTGCCACCTTCCTCTGTGTGACCACGAGGAGGTGCGGAGATGCGCGAGAGCAAGCCCGCGAACAGGAAGCGCAGGCGGACAAGGCCGCTGCTGTGGCGGTGGCGGAGCAATCCGATCCGGCGACACGACGACATCCTTGAGGCATGGCTCCTGCTGGTCCTGTGGGCCCTCATCGCGGTGGGCGGCACGATCGTCGGCCTGGTGACCGCCCGTGCAGCCGACCATGTCTTCGCCCAGCAACGCGCCGAGCGGATCCCCGTCCGCGCCGTACTTCTCAACGATGTCCCACGCACGCCGACCTCGGGGACGGGCAGAGACCTGGCCTTGGTGCGGGTTCGCTGGACAGCACCCAACGGCTCCGCGCACAACGGCACGACGCTGCTGTCCACCGTCCGGAAGGCCGACTCCACGGTCAGGATCTGGATCGACGCTCAGGGGAGGTTGAGCACCCAGCCGCCGACCCCGGCCAGGGCTGCCGTGGAGGCAGGGCTCATGGGGACCGCGGCTGCCCCAGCTCTGAGCGGCGCGGTGTTCGGCGGCGGAAGCATCGGGCGGTGCTACCTCGACCGACGGCGCCTCGCGCAGTGGGACAGGGAGTGGAACCTGGTCGGCCCGCAGTGGGGGCACAGGACGAGCTGACCTGCGAGGGCCATGCAGCGATATGTCCCCAGGTCACTGGCTCTATTGCAGCATCACCACGGCCCGCTGCAGCTACGCGAGTCATAGCCGGGAAGTCCGTGGCCCGCACCCCACCTACAGGCGGCCGGATTCGGGCAGAGCGAGGGCCGCCGCGAACGGAGGGCCGGCCGTGTCGTCGTCCGCGGCTACGGCCGCGGCTCCCGCCGTGATGATCGCGATGCGGGTGCCGATGCGATGGAGGCCTGCCTCCTGGGCGGCGACGACATGGGCGCGGGCCTCCTCTCGCCGACCGGTGCGCATCGTCGCCTCGACCAGGTCCAGCACCATCCACCGGTTGGGGATGCCGGCGCTGGGGGCGCTGGGCGGGTCGATCTGCGCCACCTGGGTGTGGGCTTCCTCGAAGTCGCCCTGGCCCATGGCCGCGAGATGGCCGGCCGAGCGGGCGTACGCCATGGTGAAGCCCCTGCCGCGGTCCGATCAACCCTGACACCGGGTACCTCCTGGAGCCATTGCTCCAGACGCACGAGTTCCGACGGATCGGAGACTGACAGCTTGATGAGTAGTGGCATCCCACCCACGACGACGATCCCCCCAGCGCTCTGCCACCCCACCGGCCGAGTCCCGAATTCGTCGGCTCAGGCTAGCAACGCGCTGCTCTGACGGGGGCGGTGTTGGAAAAGTTGCGGAGTCACCTGCGGTGGGCTTGGCCGAGGAAGTGCCGCAGCCGCGACCGGACTGGACATCAACTCTGGGCATGAGGGCGGCGAACACCGCGACTCGGAGCATTTTCGACTCCCACGAGCGAGCGGAGCTGAGCCCTTTTTGTACAGCCCGGCAGCGACCGCAGCGCTGAGAGATGAGCCGCCGACGGCGAATTGGCCCGCGACCTGCGCACAGCGCGCCTGAGAAGCTGCGCCTCCAGTGTCGTACTTGGCGGAGATGCCATGCAGGTAGCCGTCGTCACCTTTGGCGGATTCGACGAGCTCGACAGCTTCATCGCCTCCGCGCTGATCAACCGGTGCCGGAAGGACGGGTTGGAGGCCTTCATCACGACACCGACGCCGGTCGTCACGTCCATGAACGGCGTTGAGGCAACCGGTCAGCGCCCGATGGAGTTCGTGACCGAAGCCGACGTCGTGCTGATCGGCAGCGGGGTGAAGACACGGGACGTAGTCGCTGACGGCCGGCTGGTCTCCAGGCTGCCGCTCGACGCCTCGCGACAGCTGATCGGCGCGCAGTGCTCCGGCGCGCTGGTGCTCGCGCGGCTCGGGTTGCTGGCCGGCATGCCCGCCTGTACGGACATGAAGAGCAGGCCCTTGTCGAAGCCTGCGACGTCACCGTGCTGGACGCGCCGTTTTATGCCGGGGGGAACATTGCCACGGCGGGCGGCTGTCTCGCGTCACAGTACCTCGCCACCTGGGTGATCACCCGGATGCTCGGGGCGGACGCCGCGCGCGACGTCATCGACTATGTGGCTCCGGTCGGCGAAAGCCAGGAAACCGTCGAGCGCGCCATGCGTGCTGTCCACGCAGGCGAGATTGCATTGCGCTGACGCCCCGGGACTCAGCCTCCGGTAGAGCGCCGAGTAGACGCGGTCTCGATGGGCGAGTCGAGCGGCCGCGTGTCTCGCAGCATTGCCCGCAGGATGCGGGGGTCGGTCCTGGTGCCGTCGCCCCGCCCGATGAGAGTGTGGGGGACGCTACCTGTGCGGCGTCATCGACGTGAGTCGTGGATGTCAGCGGAGGCGCTGCACTGCCGGCGGCGGTGCGGTGTGCCTGTATCGCGGTGGACATGTGGCAGCGCTGCCCGGCCTCGCCGTGCCCGCAGTGCGGGCGACCGGTCTTGGATCATCAGCGAGGCCGGAGGATGTCCCCGGTCTCGGACAGCCGTCCCGCGGCCGTGCATCGTGCCGAGGCACGCGAGGCGGAGCAGCGGAACCGGCGGCGGCCAGGGGCAATTCGTCGTCGGCAGTGCTCGGTTGCCCCTGGCCACCTGAACCGTTCACTCGGCGCCGCTGACTCCTGGGGCGATGAAGCGCCTGTGCAGCGCAGAGAACGCGCTGTCGGGTGCGCTGCTGATGCCTGCCTTCTCGATCGCGGGCGCCAGTCGCTCGGTGAAGAAGGTCTGGAAGGAGTGTTCCGACTCCCAGACGTCGACGACGTGGAGCCCTTGGGCGTCGAACCACGCCACGTGCACCTGAGCGCCCGCCGGGGCGTTTTCCTCCCAGTCCACCGTGTCGCGCACCGTGTCGTACTGCTCCGGGGTCACCCCGGCCCAGCTCAGGGACATCACCACAGCCATGTTCTGCTCCTTCTTCTCGCCGTGTTCGCCGTTCCCGTCACTCTCGTCCTGCATGACCGGCCCTCCCACTCGCGTGTACGACGAGCCGTCCCACCGCTGACGGTCCCGGCCCGTTGCACACGCGTGGCCAGGGCCGCCTGTCGCGGTGGCTTCGGAATCGTCCCGCCGGAGGTGATCCGGGCGAAGAGCGCACAGAGGCGCGGTGTGGGCATGTTTCACGCCTGTGCGCCCAGCACGCCGCGTCACCCGGTCGGTCACGGCCTCGACGCGTGCGCCATGTACGGCAGGACACTGCCCCGGCTACACCGGATCCCGCAGGACCCACCCCCCGGACCGCTGACGCGGACGGCACCATCAGTCGTAGGCTGCGCGATGAGCAAGCGCTTAGTAAGGTGTCTTGATCGGTAGTCCGTGTGCCATGGAGGGACAGTCATGTCGACGTCGCAAGCCGAGGCCTTCTACGACCGGGAGGCCCAGGACCGGTTCCTCCCCACCGCCTACACCCGGGGACCCTGGGACGTGGACTCCCAGCACGCTGGACCGCCGGCCGCACTGCTCGGGCTGGCCGCTGAGCAACGACCGGGCGGACGGCCGGACATGCGTGTCGCCCGGCTCACCTTCGAGATCATGCGGCCCGTCCCGATACGGCCGCTGACCGTGTCCACGCGGGTGCTGCGCGCCGGGCGCAGCGTCGAGCTCGTGGAGGTCGGTCTGACGCCCGATGGTCGCGAGGAGGTGATGCGGGCGACGGCTCTGCTGATGAAGACCGCGCCGGACTCCGTACCGGAGGTGTCGCCGGGCCGACAGGTGACCGGACCTGGGGCCGTACCCACGAAGGCGTTCTTCCCGGTCCCCTGGGAGCAGGGCTACCACACCGCCATGGAAGTACGTTTCGCCGCCGGCTCGTTCCTCGAACCCGGCCCGGCCACGGCTTGGATGCGCATGGCGGTGCCCCTGGTCGCGGGCGAGGAGATCACTCCGCTCAGCCGGGTGCTGACGGCTGCCGACTCGGGCAACGGCGTCAGCGCCGAGTTGGATTTCCGCCGTTACGTCTTCGTCAACACCGATCTCACCGTAAGCCTGCACCGGCACCCCGAGGGTGAGTGGGTTTGTCTGGATGCCCGGACGGTCGTGGACAGCGCGGGCATTGGGCTCGCCGAGTCCGCCCTGCACGACGAGAAGGGCCCGCTCGGCCGCAGTACCCAGACCCTGTACGTGGCCGCGCGTGGCTGAGGCAGCGGGGGCACGGCCGGCCCTTTCGCCGTAGCGCACAGCCCCCGCAGGGCGACCGAGCTGTGCCCGCCGACGACGGGCCGATGTGGGCGCTGAGCGCTCCCACGGGCAGCGCCCACCAGCTGACTCCTCCAACGTGCCGCAACCGCGGTCGGTCAGACGGTCAGCGGCTGCCCGTCCAGTTGTGCGCCACGTCGACCACCAGGTGGTCGCGCAGTTGGATCACCCGGAACGGCAGGCGGGCGCGGATGCCGATACCGATCTGCGTCTCTCCTTCGAAACTGCCGGCGAACCGGGTGTCCTTGAAGGTGCGGTAGCCACTGATGTTCACGCCCGGAAGGGGGCGGCCCGCCTGTCCCGGGTAGGTGGGCGCGCCACTGGCCGGGTCGTACGCAGGCGCGCCGACATGGACGTCGAGTACGGCCCCGCCGCGGACCGGGATGTATCGACCGGAGGCGTTCTGGGACAGCCGGTCGACGTACCTGACGTAGTAGCCGATGGAACCGCCGCCGCCGGGAACGTCGAAGACCATGCGGTCGAAGCAGTCATGCCGACCGGTCCTGATGTTCTTCAGCGGAACGGTTCCGGTGGCGACGCCGCCCTTCGCGCCGCTGCCCCAGCCGGTCGGGCAGGCCGTGACACGGGAAGTGGCTGCCGTTGCGGCGTCCGCGGCCGTCGTCGCCACTCCCAACCCGGCACCCGCCACAGCGAGCGCCACAATCGTTGCCCCTATTCGTCGCATGATGTCCCCTTGTTCCCTTTGGTAAATCGTCATGCTGTTATGGGGTGAGACACAGAGGAATGGTCGATGGTTGCATGCCCGGCGACGGGGAGCTCGCCGCTAGTGACTGCCATGGCCCGAGGGGCGAGTTGACCGAATGAGTCCGACCTCCAGGGACCCGGCCATCTCGGTACTGCTGGGGCCCCGGCCGTCACCGGGCCACTGGCTCGGCCGAGCCGTGCGGAACATTGCCGCAGATGGCCGGTTGGCCAAACCGGCGATCCTGCGGACCATTGATCTTCCAGACACCACCCGCACCGCGTGGAAGGACCCGCATGCTCCCGCCCTCCTGGACTCTGCCGTCCACCCCGGCTTGCGCGCCGACTCCCGACCTCTCACCCCGGCCCGGGACATCACGCATCAGCACTTCCAGGCCGGCGAGCAGGTGGTCGATCCGGCTCCGATCCACCCAGGCGACCTGCTGACGACTTCCTCGACAGTTGGGCACAGTCGGCGGGTCAGCGAGAACGATCGAGCCCTCGGCACCGTCATCGGTAAGGCATTGACGCCACTTCACAAGGGGCGTGGACTTATTCGCGTCCTTGTAAGCCCGCGGTAGAGCCAGGTTCCAGCCTCGCAGGGTGACGCTACGCAAGTGTTCTGCGGGAACCCGGTCCCCAAACGGGGACTATTCCACCAAGCACCCCGGCCAACGCCGTACCACGTGGCTGCGGTTGGCGCGGGGCTACCCGGGCCGGTCGGTGGAGCACTCGACCGGCCCTACGGCTGGAGTCATCCCTGCCCCCAACCTCGCCTACTCGGCGAACCCCACGGGTGCCGTTGCTCGTCGCCCATGGGATCTGTCTCGCCATCGTCCACCGGATCGAAGGCAAGGACGACAAAATTCGTCGTCATCCCAGTCGGCGCGACGGCTCCGGACGTCGGCACCTTGGCCGTGTTTTGGAACCTGCTGACCTGCTTGTTTGGCCGTCGGGGGAAGTCTCGGGCGGCCATCCATATGGTGAGGCCGCGGGCAACTCGGCTGATGTCGGTGTCGGTGGTGACCTCGTGCTCACGGCGGGCGGTGTCACGGCGGACGATCTCGAAGCCGCCTTCGTCCTGGACGGCGACGGAGGCGAACCAGGCTGGATCGTCCTCGTCGGGCTGGATGACGACGAAGGTGTTGTCCGTGTCGTTGAGGTCGTCGATCAGCATGAACAGGGCGTCCTCGGAGGGGTCATCGATGTGATCGCCGTCCTCGCTGTCGGCGCAGTAGTACTGAGCACCCATCGGACGTCCCTCTCTTTGCCGGAACCCGGTCGTGGTCAGCATGGCATGAGGGGCCGACACCACTGTGCGGTCACAGCCATTCGTTGATCGCCGCGATGTGGACGGCGGCCTGGAAACGGACGGAAAGCTTGTCGAACCGGGTGGCCACCGCCCGGTTGCGCTTGAGGCGGTTGATGCCGCCACTCGACAGCATTCCGGGCCTTGTACTCATCCCGGTCGAAGGCCGGAGGACGTCCGCCGCTGCTGCCGCGGCGTTTGCGGTGGCCGACCTGGTCAGCCGGTTCCGGGATGGTGCTGCGGATCCCGCGCTTGCGTAAGTAGGCGCGGTTGGCGCGCGAGGAATACGCCTTGTCCCCGCGCACCCGCAGCGGTCGCCGGCGTGGACGGCCAAGCCCGAGCCGGGGCACGCGAATGCCTCCACCACGGCCACGAACTGCGGGCTGTCACCCCGCTGTCCTGCGGTGACAAGGAGCGACAAGGGCCTTTGGCCTCGTTCACAGGCCAGGTGGATTTTGGTGGTCCAGCCGTCCCGGGACCGGCCGAGTGCGTGGTCGTCCGGCTCAGCGCCGATGCCGCCGGGCGGCGCCTTCTGGCTCTGTGCGTCCCGGCGAGCGCCGGCCGCGTGCTGGTGAGCCCGGCAGATCGTGGAATCGACGTTTACTTCCCACGTGATCAGCCCCTCTGCATCCGCCCTGGCCTGCAGGCCGGTCAACACCATCTGCCAGACGCCAGCCCGCTGCCAGCGGCGGAAGAGCCCATCGACCGTCTGCCACGGGTGGTCGCAGCCGGCCGCCCCGCCGGCCTGAGCGCCCGCCCCGCGACATAGGCGCGGGGGGGCATCACACGGCGGTCAGCACAGGTGTGTAAGAAGTATTGCGTCTTGCACCTGTTCTCCGCACGCTACTGCTGCCAGGCGGCGGCGCTCTGGTCGAAGTCCTCTTCATAGGCGCGGCGCTGGGTGAGGTCGGATTCGGTCAGCTGCGGGTGTACGGGCGGCTGCTGGGGGGCGGCCCAGAGTTGGATCAGGTGGCGTTCACCGCGGTCACCGACGCCGGGCTCGGGGTTGGGGGTGTGGCAGTACAGGCGCATCCGGATCCACGCCGGCACGTGGTCGGTGGGCAGTTGGAGCGGGCCGTCTTCGGGTTCGGCTTCTTCGAAGTCTCCGCTGCCGAGGATGTAGATGACGGGGGTGTCGTCGGTGGCGTGCAGGCTCATCTCTTCCGCCGGCCCCCAGGCTTGGTCGGTCTCGGGTGGGGGCGGCTCGTCGTGGGTCTGGACGGTGAGGGTGAGGGTGCCGGTATCGGTGTCGGTGAGGATGTGCGCCGTGTCGCTGCCGATGGGCCCGCACCGCCAGCCGTATGGCCACTCGGGCGGCCATTCGTAGTTCTCGCCGAGCGCGAGGAGGTAGCCGTACTCGCCGGTCTCCAGCTCCAGGATGGTCTCAGCAGTGATCATCGTGGTCTCCTCACGCAGAGGGGCACCCCCGGCTTGCGGGGGTGCCCCATGTTGCCGTTCGACCCAACATGTCAGACCGTCAGGCGACGACGTAGAACGGGTCATGGTCCATGACGTGCATCGGCCGGCGCCAGTTCGTGATCCGGACGGCGACCTGGGTGTTGTTCTCGTTCGGGCTCACCCACGTCGTCTCGCGCTGCGAGGCGGGCAGCCTGGTGCCGCCCTCGTAGGTTGAGGCGAACGGGTACCCGCCCCAGCACGTGCGCCCCGCCCGCTTCATGTCCGGCGGCGCTGTGCGGCCCCCGCAGACCGCCTGCCGGTTCTTGCTCTTCTGCCTGGTGTTGATCACCAGTGCAGCGGCTTGCCGCCGTTCGGGTCGCCGTAATGGCCGCCCTGGGCGCGGAGCTTGCGGATCCCGTCATCGATCCAGGGGATATCGACCATCGACTGGCCTTGACGCGGACGGTGGCCCACTCGCACTCGCTGAGCCGGTTGATCAAGATCGTGTCGACCCTGTATGTGGCGTTCGCGCCCGGCGCCAGTGCCCCCGCGGTAGTGGCCGGTGGGGCGGTCTGCACGGCCACCGGCGCGATGTCAGCGTGGATCACCGCCGAGGCTGCCGACCGCTCCACGGCCGCCTGCGACCATCGGGGCCGCACGCGCCACGCACACGCCGAGCGGAAGTTGTCTCGACTCCGACTCCCTCCAAAGCGCGGTGGACTGGATGCCGGGCATCGCCGGTGCGCACCGCGGCATCGGGTACGCGGCATCGGGTGCACTCGGTGGCTGCCCCCCGGCCGCGGTGCGGTCCCGGCTGCTGCGGGCTGTGCGCCCGCTGGTCGCCCTCGCGCACCGGGTGCACAGCGTCGGCATCGTCCCGGTCGGCGTAGCGCTCCACGCGGGCGCGGGAGTCGTCGGCCGCCTTGGTGAACACGTCCTGAAGGTGGCGCAGCCGCTCGGCCGTCGGATCGAGGGCTTCCACGTCCGTGCGTGACTCCCGCAAGACCTGCAGCGCCGTCAGGTCGATCGCCTCCCGGGGTCCGGTTTCCGGCTCCTGGTCGCCGTGCTCGGGGTCGGCGGCCGGGGGCGCGAGCAGCTGTTCGGGCATCGCCGCCTGCTGGTGCGCGATGACGTCGTACGCCTGGTCCTGCGCGGCGACGGTGGTGCGCAGCTTCTCGCGGACCACTGCGCCGGCGAGGACGGCCCGCTCCTACTGCAACGGGACGCGGGGTATCTCCCACTCCCCCGGCTCCCGGTCCGAAGGCCGGGGCGCGGCCGGTGTGGCCGGGTCGGCCGGGGGCTGCCGGTCCCGGTCCGGTGCGGCGGTCGGCGGGCGGCGGGCAGGTTCGAGATCGGCCAGCGACCAGCGGGCGGTGTAGAGGCGGCAGGCCGGCAGCAGGCCGCGCAGCGTCTTCGGCTCGCTGATGTCCGGGCAGTACGTGGCGAGCGCGGCGTCCACGATTCGTTCGTCAAGGCCCGGCGATCTATGCCTGAGCCGTGTGGGCGCGAGTGGCCAAAAGCCTTGCCACAGGCAGGCAGCGGGGCCCGGGGGCTCCGGCTGCGTGCCCGCCGGGATGGTGTGTCAGACCATGGCGAGCCGGTCCACCAGCAGCTCCACCCTCGGCTCGGTGTACTCCGGCGGCAGCCGTCCGGACCGGGTCAGGGTCGCCACCCCGTGCAGGGACGCCCAGAACACCTCGGTGAACAGCCCCGGGTCGACGCCGTCCCCGGCGACCTCGCCGAGGCACTCCAGCAGCGCGGCGAAAGCGTCCTTGAGAGGTTCCGGGGTGTCCTCCTGTGCGTACGCGAGACCGCCGTCGAGCTGGAAGAGGGCGTCGTAGACCGCCGGGTTGCGTGCGGCGAAGTCGAGATAGGCGCGGGCGAGGGCGTACACCCGGGCGCGCCGGCCGTCCGCGGCGGCGGTCGCGGCCCGCACCGCCGCGGCCATCTCAGTGGCGCCCTGGAGGGCGACGGCGCCGATGATCTCGCGCTTGCCGCGGAAGTGGCTGTAGAGGACGGGCTGGCTGTATTCGATTCGCTCGGCGAGCCGGCGGGTGGTGACCGCGTCCCAGCCCTGCTGCTCGGCGAGTTCGCGGGCCGTCGCCACGATGAGGCGCTCGCGCTCCGCCCGTTCGCGTTCCTTGCGTTCCTGTACCGACATGATTCGATCCTAGCACCGCTAGACAAGAGAGCGGCAGCAGGTCTAGCGTTGCCTCATCAGCTAGCGACGCTAGATGCCGGGAGGGTCATCATGCTCAACGCACTCGAGGTCGTCACCACCGTGGTCGTCGGCGTGATGGTGGGGGTGGAGTTCTCCGTCGCCTTCGTCATCAACCCGATCCTCAACGCACTCCCCGGTGACAGCGGCCAACTCGGCCACGCCCACGGGGGCCGGATGCTCGGCGCCGTGATGCCGGTCTGGTACATCGGCTCGCTCGTCCTCGTCGCGGTCTGGGCCATCGCCGGACGGCACCACGACGGCGCCGGCCTCGTCGTCATCGCCGGCGCGCTGTTGATCCTCAGCGTGGTCATGTCGATCCTGCTGCTCGTCCCGATCAACAACCAGAACAAGACGTGGACCCCCGAGAACCGGCCCGAGGACTGGAAGCAGCAGCTGAACCGCTGGGAGCGCTGGCACTACGTCCGCGTCGCCGTCATCATGGCCGCCTTCGCCGTGCTGGTCACCGCCCTCACCTGAGCCCACGGGCTCACCCGCCCAGTCGCCAGCCGCAACCGCTCGGCCGTGCGCCTGAAGTGCGGCACCAGCACCGCCATCCACATCCGGAACCCGGACACCGACACCCTCGAACTCCGCTGGTATCGCAGGACGGGGGCCCAGCGACACCCACTGACCGATAGCGGGAGGAAGTACCGAAGATGGCCATGCTGCAGAGTCTCGACCCGCACACGCCGATGTTCGCGCAGTTCAAGGAGAAGACCGGGCCCATCGTCCTGGCCAACACCTTCGTCGTCCCGAAGGAGAGGACCGAATCGTTCCTGGCCCTCTTTCGCAGGCAGGCCGAGTTCATGAAGGCTCAGCCGGGATTCGTCGCGCTGCAGATGCACAAGGGAACGGCGGACAGTCAGCTTCTGTTGAGCGTCGCGGTCTGGGAGTCGACCGAGGCGCTCGCCACGGCATTCGGCAGCCCGGAGTTCCAGCGTATGGCAGCCGAGTTCCCCGACGACATCGTGTCGTACCCGCACATCTTCGAGCAGATCGACGTATGACACGGCAGCTGCGGCCAGGGGGCAGCCGGAGAAGCCCTGCCCTTTCCCGGGCAGTCACGCATCCATGCCCCATGCCGGATCGCCAAGGCCACCGAGCACCCCACCACGCGTCGCCCCGCCCCTGAAAAGGAGTCCCTATGGCCGTGGAACTGAATCACACCATCGTCCCCGCCCGTGACCCGCAAGCCTCGGCGCAGTTCCTTGCCGAAATCCTGGGCCTGAGTGTCGATCCGCCGGTGGCGCACTTCACGCCGGTCACGCTGGCCAACCAGGTCAGCCTGGATTACGACCAACTGGACGACTTTGAGCCACACCACTACGCGTTCATGGTCAGCGAGCAGGAGTTCGACGCCGCCCTCGCCCGCATCCAGCACGGTGGAATCACCCACTACGGCGATCCCGCATGCCAAGAGATTGGGCAGATCTATCACAGCGAGCGCTCCAAAGGCCGCAGGGGCACTTACTTCCACGACCCCGACGGACATCTCATGGAAATCCTCACCCCGGGCGGCGCCGGGTCGTGAAGCCGATGGCGGTTCAGCGGATCACGGCTTCGCGGTGGCGGGATCGCGTTCGTAGATGCGCGGTCAGCCCCGCCGGCTCGAGGTCCCGCCCACCGACCGGACGTCCGGCAAATCGGCATCGGCGAAGACGAACCGGCAGCCCAGCGCGGTCAGAGACGCCCCGAGTAAGGCGATCCTGGCGCCCTGCCGGGGGTAGGCGACCTGCTGGTCGCCGCCGTCATCTGCCCCCGCGGGACGACACCGCGGCGGTGGCGCACAATCGCCACTCCCCTGGCGGCAGCGGGCCACCGAAATCCCGACATCCGGGAATGCAGCTGCCGCTCAGATCCCACAACTGCGATCCCCACAAACTACGGCGCTCGATCAGCCGCGTCCGCGCGGCCTGATCAGGCCCCGCACGACTCAGCAGGCTCGACGAAGCTCACCAAGCTCACGAAGACCCGCAAGGAGAAGAGCAATGTCGCTGAAGCAGTTCAACACCGTCCTGGCCGCCGCCTTCATCCTCTTCATCCTCTGGTTCGGGGGCGAGTTCATCCTGAGGCCGGAGACGACGGCGCCGAGCTTCGGCCTGCCGAGCTGGCCGCCCGGCGACGGCGACGGCTTCCTGATCATCAAGGGAATCCGCGACGTCGTCTTGGCCCTGGTCCTGGGCATCCTGCTGGTGACGGGCCACCGCCGGGCGCTGGGTTGGGTGCTGCTGGTGGAGGCCCTCGCCGCGTACGGCGACATGGCCACCGTGCTGACCCACCACGGCTCCGTGGCCACCGCGCTCGGCGTCCACGGCCTGACCGCGACGCTGATGGTGGTCAACGGTCTGCTGACAATGCGCGAGACCCGCAAGGTCGCGGCCGCTCCGGCGACGCCCGCCCCGCAGCCCGCCTGACGCCACCTTGGTGCGTGTCGGTATTCGCGGGTCGGTGCCCGCCGGGAAGGCGAGGCGCACGGTCTTCTTCCAGGTGGTGGCCTGGCCGAGACGGCGCTGTGGCCGGCCTGCGAGCCGGCCACAACCTGTCATGAGCGACAGGACGACCCCGGCGACCCTGCTCCGGCCGGAAGGATGCGCTCACTCTGGAGGACGAGACTTGCACGTAAGGTCACCGGTCATCGACTTATCGGAGGAAGAAGCCCGGTTATCGGAGGAAGAAGCCCGGCTCTCTTACGGCCACTGTGGACGCCAGGGCGCGCAGTTCGCCATCGCTGATGCGTGTTCCGTACGAAGCGAGCACGGTCACGGCACCATTCCGGCGCACGAAGTAGAAGACGGCGTGCTGCCTAACAGTGCGCCAGGTGTTCGGGGCCACCAGCTCGCACGGCATGTGGTACAAGGGGCCGCTATCGCCTTGCGCCTCGCAGACCGGTGGGTGGAAGCCGGACTCCACTGGTGCCACGGTCACATGGATGGCCCAGTCATTCGGATCGTTGGCGTCGACGCCGGCCCGCTCGGGCCACAGTCGGTAAACGAGCTCATGACCGTACCGGGTGGCCCATGGATGGTCGAGGCGGTAACCGGTGACGTCGGGCGCGAGCAGGGGGACGCCGGCGTCCGCGAGCTCGCTGCGCTTGCTCGCTTCAGTGCGGTGGTCACCCACGAACCCCGAAAGCGGCCACGACAGACCAAGAGCAACAAGCAGCACGATCCGGGGCCGCCAGAAGACGGGACGGGGCGCGGTCAGGACAGTGGCCAGTGCGAACAGGGCGGCCGAGGCCAGCGGGAGAACCGCTGTCGGGAGGCTCCCGACGAGAGCCCGATCGCTCAGCTCGGCCCCGAACCAGAAGAGGAGGCTGGTGAGCACGGCAACCGGCCAGGCCGGCCGGACACCCGCGAAGCGGAGCAGCAGCCAGCTCGTCAGGAAGCCGACCATCGCCGCCGCTCTGAGTAGCAGAAGAGCCGACCCCAGGCAGCCCCACTCCTGGTGACCACACGGGAGGAATGCGCCCGAGGGCCAAGCGGAAAGCGCGGCGGCAAGCACAACCAAAGCAGTCCCGAGCCCGGCTCCGACCGCCGACGACCTGGCCACACGGGTTTGCAGGAACGAGCGCCACCGGGCGGGTCCCCGAGCCCCTCCAGCTCGTACCGATGCCATCTTTTCTGCCGTCCCCTCCGCGAGCCTGCCCCGGAGACCGATCATGGGTGCGCGAGAGAAGGCGTGACATGAGTACCCGTACTCAACTGGCCCGGATGTTTGACGCGTTGACCCAGTGAGCTTGTTCCGCTTTGACGGGCACCATCGATGTGGTGGTCAGGCCGCCAGGGCGGCGGCCTCGTAGTCGGCGGGACTGCGATGGGCGAGGCTGCTGTGCACTCGGTGCAAGTTGTACGAATGCTCGATGCGCCCCCGAGCAAGAACCTACTGACCACCGGGCCGCCCGCGGCCCGTCGCCGTCTCCGCCACCGTCCGAAGACGCCGTTTGCGCGTGCGGGGGCGAGCGCCGCGCCTAGAGTGTCCCCATGACGGGGCTGGAGGCTGGGCTGTGGGGCTTGTTCGGCGGTTTCGCGGTCGAGGGACTCGACTTCGTCGACGCTGTGCACCGCCTCCGACGGGTGCCGTGGCGGGCCTCGCCCGACGACCCGTTACCTGAGGCGGGTCCGTGGGCGTTCGCTGTGGCCGAGATCATCCGCCTCGTGGTGGGAGCCGGTCTGGCGTGGGCCGCAACCGACACCCATCAGGTTTCGGGTCCGCTGGGGGCGCTCGCCATCGGGGCGGCCGCACCGATGGTGCTGGGCCAGCTCAGCCGGGCGCTGCCCCTGACGCTGCCGCCGGGCTACGGCCCACCCGAGGAGGCGCCTCGAAGCACATCGGGCGAGCGCCAGGCCGAGCGCGCCGACGGCACAGCCGCCGCGGAGGCGACCGAGACGGGACGGAGGACCGAGTAGTGCGCGCGGACACCTTTCCCGGGCGGGTGCTCGCGGTTCTCTCCCGCCGCTCGCCGGCATTCCGGCCTCGGCCGGGCCAGCCGGCCACTGTGGCCGGGGCGTTGCGCCACTGGCTCCGTGCCTCCCCCCGAGTCTCCGCCTCCACTGGCATCGCCCGAGTCTCCGCCCCCGACCCGACGGGCATCGCCCGGACCACCGCAAGCATGTACGCATGGGATCCGCTCGTGCGGATCGTCATGAGAGCCCGGGTCGACCGCCTGCACGAAGTCGTTGACGTCGCCCGAGACCGCGCCTACTCGGTGGCCGACTCGCTGGACCGCCTGGCCCGGGTGCACTGGCAACTCTCCCGCATTGAGGCGTTCGGTGACGCCTTCAGAGCGGCGGAAGACTGTGCGTCAGCAGTCACCGAGGCCCGGGAGCGGGCGTTCGCCGTGGCCGTGGAGATTGAGAACGGCCAGGTCCGGCAGGACATTCACGCCTTCGCCGCGGCGATTGCAGAAGCGTTCGACGCGGCCACTTCGATGCATCGGGTGTCCACCTACCAGCAGGGACGCCACGTCAGCCCGACGGCTGTCGAGAAGGCCAGAGCCCAGGCTTTCGCCCTCGCTCAGGAGTTCGCCGTCGCGGCAGAAGCCCTCACTCGGGTGCGCGACGACTTCCGGGGGGCCGCCTTGACGGACGCCGTCCTGGACGATCTGCCGTTGGCGGGTGTCACCTGGGACGTGCGGACCTCGTGGCCCTTGAGCTGGGACGACCGTATCCGGCGCGCCTCGGACAGGATCGGGCCGGGGGTGTACGTGGTGCGCACGGATCCTCACGAGGTGCCTGCCCCCAGCCACACATAGTCCTGGCGTTTCTGGGCCCCCGCTACGCACGACGGGTCTCGGCCTCCCCTCACACCTGGCTTTAGGATCAGTGCCTGTGGCAGAGGTCCCCGATGAGTTGATCAAGCTGGAACGATCCACCGAGGAGGAACGCACGAAGCTCGCGCGCCTCACCGGTGACGAGTACGACGCCCAGTGACGCCGCTGGCGCGAGGCCTTCGAGGCCGTGCAGACGGTCATCACCGCGCACGGCGAAGCCGCCCAGGCCAGCCGTACGAGGTGGAGCAGGCTGTGAAGAAGGCCGTGCGGCACGCCCAGGATCCGGGTCCGGAGGAGTTCGAACGAGGCGCGGCCGTACATGGCTCGCTTGAGTAAGAGCTCAGAGCTGTGGCGTCCTGGCAGCGATCTCGAACCCGGAGGACTCGTCCCACGGAACCGCCCCCCACAGGCTCACCACGGCAGCCCAAATGCGGTGCGCCAGAGCCCAGTCGGGGTTGTCACCGCTGAGAGTGACGGTGGCCAGCAGGTCGCATCCCCAGATGCCCCGCTCGTCATCAGGCGATGCAGCGATCACAGACTCTGCGATCTCGGCTACGCCCACGTGTACTTCCAGCGTCAGCAAGTCCGCGACTGGCCTGTCGCTGTCGCCGCTACCAGTACCGAGCCTGAACGCGGCCACCGAATCCTCCAACGGCCCCAACCACTCGCCCACCAGACGGTCGCCGCTCTCCAGGAGGTAGTCCAGCAGGCGATCAAGCGCCTCGTCGCCTCTGTCTTCTCCAGAGCGGCAGAAGAAGCTGAGCTGGTAGACCACGATTCCCCCGTCGTCCGCCCTTGACCGGAAGCTGTTTCCACTGCGTCATCATGCACGGCACACCTGCGATCGCGGTCGGCGGAGTCTTTACGACCGAGTCAGGCTGCTGTGGTGGTGCGCTTGCCTGCTGGTGGGCTCGTGGTGATGGGGCGGTTGTCGCAGAGCAGGGCCCCCAGGACGTCGACGCGGCGGCGGGCGAGGGCGATGACGGCGGGGATGTGTTTGTGGCCCTGGGCTCATTTCTTCAGGTACCGAGCTTCAAAGCGTGGTGTCGGCAGGGACTGACGGCTCGTGATCCCTGCGGTAGGCCGACGGCATGAGGTATGCGCAAGGGGGCGGGCTGACCGACGAGCGGCGGGTCTTCCGCGAGAAGCTGAGGATGGAAGCGTCCGAGCGGTTCGCCCTGGGCGACGAGAACGCGGTCATCGCGCACGACCTGCGGGTCAGTGTCCGGTCGGTGCAGCGTTGGCGCAGGGCCTGGACCCAGGACGGGCCGAGAGCTTTGGCCTTCAGGGGACCGGCGTCCTTGCCGCTGCTCAGTGACGAACTGTTCGCCGTGCTGGAGGAGGAACTGGCCAAGGGGCCGGTGGCACACGGCTGGCCGGACCAGACCTGGACCCTGTCACGGATCAAGACCCTCATCGGGCGCCGGTTCCACAAGAGCTGCACGGTGCAGGGTATTGCCGCGCTGCTCAAACGGCACGGCTGGAGCTGCCAGGTGCCGGCCCGCCGGGCGGTAGAGTCCGACGAGGCGGCAGCGGCCAGCTGGGTGAAGGAGACCTGGCCCCAGGTGGGAGGACCGTGGCGGCGCTCGATGCCTGGCTCGTCTTCGAGGACAAGGCCGGCCTCTCGATGACGCCGCCCACCCGCCACACCTGGTTCCGCCGTGGCCGCACTCCCGTCGTGCGCGTGCGGGGCCGCTCCCGCCGCCGCTTGTCCGTCGCTGCCCTGGCCTGCTACAAACCCGGCGAACGCTCGCGGCTGGTCTACCGGCCCTGTCCGGACGCCCGCCCAGATGGACGCAAGAGCTTCTCCTGTAAGAACTACCGCGACCTGGTCCAGACCGCAGACCAGCAGCTTGGCGGCCCGATCGTGCTGGTCTGGGACAACTTGAACGCCCACCTGACAACAGGGATGCGCCGCTCCATCGCCGGACGCGACTGGCTCACCGTCTACCGACTCCCGCCCTACGCACCGGACCTCGACCCGGTCGAAGGCATCTGGTCGGTACTGCGGCGCACCACTACGGCCAACCGCGCCTTCGCCGACCCGCACGGCCTGATCACCGCCGTCCGCCGGGGCCTACGCCGGCTCCAATACCGCCACGACGTCCTCGACGGCTGCCTCACCGAACCAGACTGGTGCCCGCCCCACGATGACGATGTGACTGAGCGCCTCAGTTGGCGAGCGGAACATCGATGAGAGAGCGCTCGGACGAAGGGCGGCGCTCATGAGGCCGGATGCGGAGATGCCCGGCGTCGGACTGAGCGCGAGCTCTAGCAGCACGGGGGGCAGTATCGGCGGCCGTCGTACTGCAGCGCCGGTCGGCGCAGGATCTCGCCGAGCCAGTCGGTGGTGAAGGCCGCCAGGTCCTCGACCGGTCCGGTACGCTCGCGCGGCACGATGTCCGGGCGCTCCTGCGTCAACGCGAAGTTGCAGATGTGCAGTTGACTGCACCGTACGGTGTCCGCCTCCAGGGAGGCACCGAGTGCAAGGAAGTGCACTCGCTGATGGCTGAGGTCCACCACCAGACGCATCTCGTCGTGCTCCGCGGTGTTGCCGTCCTCATCGAGTTCGTCGCGGGGGAAGAACAGTACGTAGGTGTCGCCAGGCCGGCAGGGCCATTCCCGGGCGCCCTCTCGAACCAGGCGCAGGAACTCGCGCTGGGACGTGTCGCAGTTCTCCGGAGATTTGTCGTGTTCATCGAACTCGAACCAGAGTGGGCGCACGGGTGTCATCGTAGGTGCTGGCAGCCCTGCCGTTCGACGGAGTTTCTAAAGCACGCAGTCACAGACGACATCACGCTTTCAAAATCAGTAGTAGGTGCGGTTGGGTCCGTCGCGGATGATGCTGGTCTGCGCGGAGAGGTAGAACACTCTGCGCAGGCGGCGGCTGCAGCGCTGGGGCCGACGGAGGTTGCCCGTGCGGCGTCCGGAGCCTTTGGCGACGGGGACCGGGCCGGCGGCGGAGGCGAGGTGACCGGCGTCGGGGTAGGTGGCCAGAACGCCCGCGGCGACGAGGAATTCGGCGCCGAGAATGGGACCGAGGATGGGGCCGATGCCGGGCATCGACTCGATGACGGCGGCCTGCAGGTAGGTGTGGAAGGTGTCGCTGATCTGCCGGTCGAGCTGCTTGAGCCGTTCGTCCAGGGCCGGCACTTGTGCTGCTAGGTCTGCGGTGATGCCCGCGGCCGTGCCCTGGCCGGGCAGTTGGATGTGTTGCGCGTGCGCGGCGGTCAGGGCGGCGGCGACCGCTTCGGGGTGGCGCACGCCTCGTGCGGCGAGCCAGCGGGTCAGACGAGTTCGGCCGCAGCGTCGTAGGGCGGCGGGGGTCTGGTAGCCGGTGAGCAGGACGAGGGCGCCTTTGTGGTCGGCGTAGTCGAAGGCCGCTTCCAGAGCGGGGCTTATGCCGGTGAGCATGTCGTGGAGGTGGTTGAGCAGACGGACCCGGTCGGCGATCAATTCGGAGCGGTGGGTCGTGAGCAGAGCCAGGTCAGCGGCCAGATTCGTGGGCACCTCGACGGGGCGAAGTCCTTCCGCAGACGGGCGGTCTCGGCGATTTCGATGGCTCAATTTGGCGCAGGAGGTTCACGCTCCACGTGCTGCACCGTCCGGACGCCGTGAAGCGTACGGTCGAGGCGTTCACCAACGGCCCGAACAAGCCGACGCCCGAGCAGGCGAAGGAGCTGAACGAGGTGATCCGCACGTCGATCTGTGATCACTCAAGGGAACCGGGAGGCGCTCTACCGGCGGACCGCCGAGATCAGTCCGCCGGGCCGCTCCTCGCGCTGCGGCGGGGTGCTGATCGGGCGGCCGTAGGCGGCAGCGCGCTCGCGCAGGGTGTAACTGTCGGCCTCCCAGCCGTGCCCGGCCAGCCAGCCCACCGGGTCGTCGGGCATCTCCGAGACCCACATGGACGGCGCCGATCCCGGCACGGCGTCCGCGCCGAAGCGCTCGATCACGCCGCGCGAGCCCAACGTCAGCCCCATCCGACTGCCTGCCGCCGACTGCGCGCTGATCCGGGCCAGCAGCAACTCCACCGCGTCCTCGGGCAGATAGATCAGCAGTCCTTCGGCGATCCACACGGTCGGCATCGCCGGGTCGTGCCCTGCGGCGGCCAGCGCGCCTGGCCAGTCCTCACGCAGATCCACCGCGACAGTGATCCGCTCGCAGCGTGCGACGGCCCGCTCCTGGCGCAGTACCGACGCCTTGAAGTCCAGTGGCGCAGCGGTGTCGACCTCGAACAGCCGGGTGCCCTCGGGCCAGTCCATCCGGAAGGCCCGGCTGTCCATGCCGGCGCCGAGTAGCACGACCTGCCGGACCCCGGACGCGGAGGCCTGCTGCAACAGGTCGTCGAGGAACTTCGTCCTGATGACGATGGAGAACGCCACGCCCAGCCGGCGACGTCGCGCGGCCTCGTCACCGGGTGGCGGCGAGGAGGGCCACAGGCCGCCGGCGGCGGCGAAGGCCTGTGCCAGTGGGTCGCGGAACAGCGCATTCTCCCGCTCGGTCTCCAGCGCCCGCACCCTGGCCACCCCCACCGCCGTGGCCCACACTCCCGACGGCTGCACCCGCTCCTGGTCATCAGTCACCGCCCCAGCCTAAAGGGTGTTGTATAAGGCCGTGCTCGGGCAGGTCTGGGCCCGTGGTTACGGCCGGAGGCCGCGACACTTCGGTCGCGGACCGGGATGAGCGTGCCGTCCACGATCCACATCCGTTCCGGGATACCCGCCGAGCGGGAGACGGGCTCGAGTGCGAGCAACGGTCCCCACCGCTGGATGCCCCGGCACACCGTGGAGGAGGAGGCACCGAACAGCGGGCCCAACTGCCGCATGGTCAGGTTCGTGCGGTAGTACACCGCGACCATCAGCACCCGCTCGCCCAACGGCAAGGCCCAACGCCGGCCCCGCAGCGTGCCGTTGCCACCCCGCTCCCGCACCACCTTCAACCGACCCGAGAACTGCGTCATCCGCAGCCCCGTGAACGTCTCCACCCACACCCGCTCAGCACGTAAGACCCCGGCCATACCAGAGAGATGACCAGCTCAGAGCCTTGTGCAACACCCTTCAAGCCTGTCCCGCAAAGGCTTCCCGGAGACCCGCCGAGTCGGTCGGGCTGAGACTCTGCCATGATCGCCTGTCGGCGAGAGGGGCTGTGATGGCCATTGACGAGCGACCTGACCCGGTGCAGATCATCGCGAGAGTGGGGACGGGCTTCTCCGCGGAGCAGCCCGAGCGAGCGGTCCAGGTGTGGATGCATCTCGCCGCGAAGGCGGGTTGGGATGTCAGCCGCGTCGACGGGGCTTCCGTCGACCTGGACGCTGGCGAGTGCGGGATCGTCGACGTAGAGGGCCTGCGATACCTGGTGCGTCGAGGCCGAAGGGTGCGTCGGACCCTGTATGACGACAGTGGGGGGAGGCTTACTCAGCGACCGATCTTCGGTTTCGCTACATGGGCGGAACCGGTGCTCTCCGCGGACAGCATCATCCCCTGAGGCCGGCACAAGGGTCTCGCGCTGTGTCTGGGACGATCTTGCCGTGGCTGGTGTGATCTCCGCGTCGGAACCATCCTGGACAGCCCCGTTCACCGGACTGAGCCTGCGAGCATTTGGAAAACTGCTCACCCGGCTGCGACGCGAGGCAGTCGATGCGGCACGTCCTGGACGGCCGTGGTCGCTGCCGCTTGAGGACCGAGTGCTGCTCGTCGCCGTGTACTGACGCACCAACCTGACCGTGCGACAACTCGCGCAACCGTTCGGAGTCTCCAAGTCGGCGGCGGATCGCATCGTCGACCACACAGGACCGCTGCTGACACTGCACCAGCGCCGACGCGCGACCACCAAGTGGCGGAGCAGTCGAAGACATCTCATGTCGCTGGCAGGTCAAGTCGAGGCATCGGTGGCAAGCGCGACGGGCGTCGTGAAGGCTCGGTCGGGGTCGTAGTGCGTACGGGTTCGAAGGCAGTGGTAGAGGCAGCCGAGAGCGATCCCTCGGCTTCCGTCCGGCCGCCGCGTGCGCGGGCTCAGGGGGTGGGCAGGCCGCCCGGGCGGGCGGGGCGGCCGAAGCGGACCGGCACCCCGGGCGAGTACAGCACGCTCACCGGCGGCCCGGATGGCGACGGCAGCCCAGCGGCGGTCACCAACTCATCCTCGCAATGCAGAAGTTCGGCCCGGTGCAGCGGCCAGCGCGGGTGGGTGTTGGGCAGGTACACCGGCCGGCCGAAGAAGGCGTTGTGCATGCCCCAGCGGGCGGTCAGGAAGTCTTCGAGGGCGGTCGGCTCCGCGATCCGCTCGCCGATGCGCACCGCGATCCGACTGCGTGCTCCGCGCGGTCCCGGCCAGCGACGGCTGCTGGTGTAGCTGATGGTGTCCGCGTCGCGGCGGATCGCCATCCTGGCCCACATGTAGGGCAGCCGGAAGGCGCTGCGGGCGACGGCCACCGGCAGCAGCCGCGAGGCCTCCAGCGAGCGGAACACCACGCCGCGCCGGCCGTGCCGGTCCACGGAGTACAGCCGGACGTTGGTCTCCGGGAAGGTGCCGAGGTACGGGATACCCGGAACCTTGAACCAGCCGACCCGGTACATCCGGAACGCCACCAGGCCGATGTAGGTGAGCCCGTCGTGCGTGTCCGGCACGGTCCCGGCCGGCAGCAGCGGCGCCACGTCCGCCGGGTCGGCAGCCCAGTGCAGGAAGGACAGGTCGAGCCAGGACTGCGTGAGTAGCGTGTCCGCCAACTCGCGCACCGGCTCGGGCGTTATCGGCTCCACAGGGGCAGGGGCGAACGACATCGCACCAGCGTCGCACACGCCTTACGGCCGTCCACTCGGGCCCCCGGCCAGCCCGGTCGAAGCGCATACCGCACCGCTCCCACCCCAACGCGGGCTCCCCCTCGGCACCCGGGTGCCGAAGCCGAGGTCGACTTCGGGGACGTGACGATCCGTCTGGCCGGCCGGCAGGTCAAGTGCAGTCTGTTCTCCTTCCGCCTGATCCGGATCTCGTCACGACGTTCCGCGACGTAGGTGCGGACGCGTCGCAGTCGAAGCGGCCCAGCAGCCGCCGTAATGTCGTTTCCGTAGATGGGCACCGCTTTGGAAACAGCGGATCGGGCCATACGCGAAAGTGTTCCAGGACACAGGACGGGGCGTCAGCGATCCACTCGCCTCCCGCGAGCAGAGAGGCTCCTCCGGCCAGAACCGCGCACGCGGTCAGGTCACGACGGCGACGCATCGCCGGTCTGGTCCGTGGGGGTGGAGACACCGGGTGGCCCCTCGGGAGGCAGAGCCTGGTCCTCGGTCACGTCCTCCTCTTTGGGGTGATGGGTGCCGCGTGGCGGGCCCGCCCAGGCCGCGAAATCGTCGTCGAGCTCGTCGTACTCGGCGGTGTCAGGCCCCGTCATCGGTGTCTCCTCGGGCGTGGCGGCGCGGTTCGTGGATCTCCAGGAGGTCGAGGTCGGCGGCACGGATGTACAGCCCGCCCGTGCCGGGCATGCGGGGGCCGAAGGCGCCGTCCGGCTCCATGCGGTACTGGGACTCCAGGTAGAGGTCACCGGGCTGTGGATAGGCGGAGGCGCGCGAGCGCGTTCCGTACCACCCTCCGGCCCATCCGCCGTTCTTCAGCCGGACCCGGACGAAACACGCCCCGCGGTCCTGGAAGAGAGCGTCCCACGCGGTGGGCGTCCGATCGTGCACGGCAGCGCGCCGACGCCTGACCCAGCGCGCTTCCGCCCACGCCACCAGCGTCGGCAGGACGACGACAAGGAGCAGCAGCCACAGACCGGCCGCCCGCGGCCGGTCGGCGACACCGGACAGGGGTTCCTTCCCGTCGCCCCGCAGCAGCCGTACCAGCTGGGGGCCGGCGGCGATCAGATAGGCGGCATCGAGCAGGACACCCACGCCGAGGGCGCGCAGGAAGCGGTTGCTCACCTCCTGCTCGGCCTCGCGGATCCCCAGGAGCCGCTCCCTGGCGAAGAGGTAGGAGGTCCCGGGCAGAATCAGCAACACCAGGATCGCCAGTTGCTGGGCAGTACTTGGTGTCATTCCCCGCCCTCCTGTTCGCGCGCACTGACAGCCACCCTCCGGGCCAGTGCGCTCAGTTCGCCGAGGTCCAGGTCATAGGCGCGGGTCTTCACCCAGGTTCCCAGTGCCGGCTTGATGAGCTCCAACTCCTTCGCGGCCCGGTTCAGCAGCTCGGTCGCCGTGGGCTCGTCGTCCTCGTGCCAGGCGAGCCGGGCGACTACGAGCAGGAGGAAGGCGGCGAGGACGCGTTCCCGTGTCCGGCAGCGCCGCTCCAGGAGGTTCAGGGCGCGGGAGAAGCACTTCCTCGTGCGAGGCACGATCCCACGCAACGCGCTCTCCACACCGTCGTCGACGAGAGCGCGCACCTCTTGCAGAGCGCCGGGTCCCAGCGGCGGCGAGCCTGGCCGGTCGCTGATGCGCCGGTCCGCCTCTTCGAGGAGCCGTGTCGTCTCCCGTCGCATCTTTCGGGCGCCCCGGAGCGACTCGGTCAGCACCAGAACCCGGTCCAGGACGGCGATCGCGTCCGCCACATGTCCGCGGGCGAGCAAGGCCTCCCCGAGCAACCGGGAGGCCCGCGCGGTTTCCGGCTGCCTGTCCGCCGCCTCGAAGACGGCACGGCACTCCTCCAGGAAGGCGAACTCGGCATCCCGGGTCGGCCGCCCGGACTCCAGTGCCAGCAAGGCGTTCGCCCCGGCCTTGAACAGCGTCTCCTCGTCGCCGCAGCGGCGGGCGTGTGTCCAGCCCTCGAGGTACGCGGCGAGGCCCTTGTCCAGATCGCCTCCCCTGCTGTGGGCGACACCGAGATTGAGCAGGACGTGCCCACGCAGCGCGGAGTCGTCCGCCGCCTTGTCCACGGCGATCCGCAGCGCCCGCAGCCCGGCGACGACGGCCTCGTCGTAGCGTTCCTCCTGGGCGTAGGCCAGGCAGAGCGAGCCGAGCACGGAGGCCACCTCCCCGTCCGAGAGCCTTCGCCGGACGGCCGGGCTGTCGACGAGTGCGAAGTGTGCGACCCGCTCGTAGGCGGGCCTCTGCGCGAGGTCGCCCGGTGTCGGGTCCGGCGGCTCCGTCATCATGCGCCCACCAGGCTGAAGGGCGCCCACAGGTAGGGGTGCAGGAAGGGACGCTCGGGCACACGGCGGGACATCAGACGCCATCGGATCTCGGCGGGGAGCCAGTCCTGGCCGAGCACTTCGGTCACAGTCGCCGAGCGGAGCCACAACTGGGCCCGCCGCAGCGCTTGTGCGGGCGATTCGGGAACGCCGGGCGGTTCGCCGTACGGGGACGACTCGATGCCGTGGCCGAGCAGCCTCCGGTAGAACGCGATCATCAACAGCACCGCCGCGGTGTCGTTCGTCCTCCAGCGCGTGCAGACGACCCCGGCTCCGCCGGCCAGCAGGATGCCGGTGGGCAGCCCGATCGCTTCGTCCGGTAGCCGGGGGTCGACGAGCCCGGTGTCGCAGGCGGACAGCGTCACCAGCCGGGCCCGCTCCAGCGGCCGGGGCCAGGTATTCAGCAGGTCGGCCGGGGTGATGCGCCCGCCGCCGAGGTCGAGCCCGGACGCGAGCGGATCGGCGGGGTCGTACGCGCCGTGGCATGCCAGGTGGACGTGGGTACCGCCGCACAGCGCGTCGATCAGGTCCTCCGTCGTGTACCGGTCCTCCGTCCCGTGCGGATCGCCGGTCGCGTCTCGGCTTTCGCCGACCGTGGCGAACAGCCGTCGGAGCGTCTCCGCCTCCTGCGCGGCGAGGAGTCCTCCGTCCTGGCCTGCGTCGGACGCCGCCACGAGGACCGGTTCGCACGACGGTGCCGCGGCCCGTTGTCCGGCCGCGAGGAGCAGCCGCACCGACGGTGCGTACGCGACCGCGTACGTCGCGAGGAGCGGTTCGCCTGTCGGAGGAAGTAGCGCGGCGTGCAGGGGCAGATGGGCGATCGGGCCGCAGGCGACCACGACCACACCGGCTGCCGTGCCGAGGGACTCGGCGATCGGGCCGATCAGCTCCAGCCCGAGGCGCGGGAGCAGTTCCCGCAGCTCCCCTCCCTTCTTGCGCACGGTCCTGGCGAAGGCGCGTGCAAGGGCACGGGCGTCCGCACCGGTCAGCGTGGACTCGACGGCTTCGACGCGGGGCCCGGGATCCCTCTGGTGACGGACGATCAGGGACATGCTCCCGCTCTTCGTCGCGGCGATATAGCAGAGCGGTTCTCCCGGTCGCGCGGCGCCCAGGATGTCGTCACGCGTCATCTCCCGCAGGAAGGACTCCATGCCGGGCAGCGCCCTGACCCGAGCCAGGGAGGCGGCCAGCTCTGCCCTGGCCTCGTCGAGGAGTCCGCCCAGCTCGTACTCGGCGGAGTCCATCTCCCGTCCGCCGTCCCCCGGCAGTTCGCGGCGGCGCAACTCCCGGTTGCGGGCCTCCAGGGCCTGTACGGTCTCGGCGGCCCGCACGTAGGAGGTGTGGGCCTTCGGGTCCGTCTGCGCCAGCTGCTGGAGCTGGTCGTGGTCCGGTGACAGGGCCGGAGTGAAGGTGCGTGTCCTGCCGCGGTCCAGGCAGAGCACCGCCTCCTCCAGCTGGCCCGCGCGAGCCAGCGCGTAGGCGGCCCGCTGGTGCAGATCGCCGGCCGCGCTCAGTCGGAGCTCACGTGAGGAGCTCACCAGACAGACACGGAAGAGCTGGTCGTCCGCCTCTACTGCCTGCTGGTACGCGTCGGCCGCCGCGGACCAGTCGGTCCGCTCGGTGAGCGCGTCGCCGAGCTTCTCCGCCGCGGTTCTCAGCAGGTCGCAGCGACCGTACGCCCGGTGCATCGCTTCCCGGAGAGCCGACAGCTCCCGTTCCCGCAATTCGGCTTCGCGCGAGGGGTCCAGTGTGCGGCAGAGCCGGCACGCCCTTGCCAACGAGATCAGCTGGAAGCCGAGTTCGGACTGGGTCGGGAGGCCCTCGTAGGCCGCGACGGCATCTTCGATGTACCCCAGCCCCCGCCGTCCGGTCGTGACCCGGTCCTCTGCCCCGCCCCTCTCGGCTTGTGTGAGCAGGGCCCAACCGAGCTTGGACATGCTGCGTGCCCACAGGTGGGGAGCGGTGTCCCTGTTCCGGTCCGCGAGTGCGGCCTCGTGGAAGCGGATCTCCTCGTCGTACTCGCCGAGGGCGCCTGCGACGATGGCCAGCTTGTCGTAGGTGCTGGACGCCTCGCTGCGGTCACCGATCCGTTCGTAGACGGCGAGCGCCCGCAGCAGATGCTCGCGTGCGCGTCTTTCCGGCATCGTAGCCGCGCGAGGCGGCGGGCACGGTGGCCTCGCCCTTGACCGACCGGGAGTCGGTGATCGCGGCAGTAGGCTCGTCCTTCACGTTGGCCAGGCGGCGCAGGCGGGCACGCAGCGGACCGTACAGCCCCTTGATCAGGTAGTTGTCGCGCCAGCGGCGGAAGACGCGGTTCGCGGCCCGCCACTTGGGGAAGTCGGCCGGCAGGCTCGCCCAGCGCCGTCCCTCAGCGACCAGGTGGCGCACCCCGTCGATCATCTGGCGGTGGCAGTATCCCTCTGGCCGTCCGCCGCGTTCGTTCATCCAGGCCGGGACCGGCAGCAGCGGCCGGATCAGGGCTCATTCTGCGTCGGTCAGGTCGGAGGTGTAGCGGCGAGCGCCGTCCCGTTGGTCGGCGGCGTTGCCGAACTGGTGGGCGAGGTAGTCGCACGGCGATACGCCGCAAGTGGACGCGGGCAGGACATTCACGCCGCTGTGGAACACCAGGGGCCTCCTGGTGTTCGGTTGACTCGACATCACCGAGCTGTGCAGGAGGCCCTTCTCCTACGCATTCTCCGCCGAGCCGTCACCCGAACGCGATCGATCAGTACGAACGATCGAGCGCGAGGCGTGTCACGCGGCTTGGAAATCGCTTCTGACACGATCAGTTACTGGTACAGGCGCTCCAGGTACCGCGAGCCGTAGTACGCCTCCAGCTCCTCCACACTCTCCGAACGGCGATCGTGCGCCTTCGCGAGCACCGCGCGGGACGGCGCCGCTTCCGGCCGCCAGGTCTCCGGCTGCCAGACTCCGCCGCGCAGCAGGGCCCTCGGGCAGTGGTAGAAGACCTGGTCGATCTCGACCAGCAGGGCCAGCTGTGGACGATTCCCCTTCACCACCATGTCGTCGAAGAAAGGCGCATCGCGCAGGATGCGCGCGCGGCCGTTGATGCGCAGCGTGTCGGGGCGGCCGGGGATCAGGTAGAGCAGCCCCACGTGGGGATTGGCCAGGATGTTGCGGAACCCGTCGGCCCGGCGGTTCCCGGGACGTTCGGGGATCGCGATCGTCGTGTCGTCCAGCACGAGCGTGAACCCGGCCGGGTCACCCTTCGGTGACGCGTCGCAGCTGCCGTCGGCGCCCGAGGTCGCCACCACGCACAGCGGCGACGCGGCCAGCCACTGGCGGTCGTGCTCGTGCAGGCGCGGCCGGACCTTGACCAGCGCGCCCGGTGTCGGCTCGCCGAGCAGTTCCCCCAACTCGTCCGGTGACGTCACCTCGACCAGGTCTGTGAGCAGCACGGACCTCACCCCCTCCCATTGGTACGTGAACAGGTCGAGCGTAGACGACGGCTCGCTGTCAGGGGCCCGTGCGAGGATCCCCCGGAATCCGCACGCCAGCACCCGAGCGGGGACCGGGCCTCGACGCCCAGGGGTTTCGTCAGAACCAGCCGCGGCGCGGCCATGTGTCACGCACTTTGGAAATCGCTTCAAAGGGAATGAGCACGTGTTGAGCTGGGCCGTGGCTATGAAGCGTCGGCGTAGGCGAGATGGGCGGCGCAGACTGTGCAGCGGAAGAGCATGGCGCTTGCCCCCTGCCCCAGGTGGGTCAGGAAGTTCTCGAGCTGGGACGCGTCGTGCCAACCGCCCAACCGAAGGTCGAGCTGAAGCTGGTTGAGTGCTTCGGGGTGGGCCGCCAGTTCGGTGTATCCGGCCTCGCCGATGAAGGCGGCCGCGTCGTTGCAGTGGACAAGCCAGTGCGGATCCTGCCAGGCGTGGAAGCCGGGGGTGCGGCGGGTGACCTGCTCCAGGGTCTCCGCGCTGACGCCGTCGAGCCCGTATGCGTCGGTGAATTCACCTTCGAATCGTTCAGCCGCGCTGCCGTCGGCGATGCACCAGGGGCAGAATCTCCCGCTGGCATCTTGTGCCGTGTAGAAGGTAGCGGTGTAGATCCACCCCGTGCTGCGGTTGCAGCAGGCGCAGGTCTCTGCGCTCTCACGGACGGACCCGCTTGCGACGGGGTCCGGGTGGTAGCGGAAGTGGGGCAGGCCGGCGCTCACTGGTGAGCCTGCCGCTGCAAGGAGAGGTCCGTCTCGGCACCGGTGGTCTGTGCGTCGACGGGCGTACCTCTGAACCTCATGGGTCGCAGTCTGTCCGCAAGCAGGATCGTGATCAAGCGGTGAGGTTGAAGTCCTGCTGGTCGGAGGTGGGGTGGATGCACTCGTGCTCACGGCCGGTGTAGAAGCGCCAGTATGAGTCGAGGTCGCCGTCGGCGACCAGGGTGCGGAGCCGGACGCGGCTGCGGCTGCGGAAAGGCCCCGGCGGGCGCCGGTGATGTCGAATCGGCCGGCGATCGGATGGCGACAGGAGGCCTCGACCGCGCCGGTGGCGATCGGTCAACCGTTGGCAAACGCCGATTCGTGACCGGAGCTGGTCGAGAGCTGGTCGAGGTGCCCCGTCAGGTAGCGGCGGCAGGCCTCGAATGCCTCGCGTCGGGAGGCGGGGATCCGTTCCCGATCGGCTGGTCGGTCATCTCGTCGGCGGCGTGGGCGACCTGGCCTGCGAGGATCGCGGTCAGGCAGTTGACGGCCCAGGCTTCCGCTTCGGTGGTGCCGGGCTTGCGGAAGCCATGGGCGACGGCCCAGACATACGTCGGCGACATGGACCAAGTCCACCAGGACGTGCACGGTGATGCCGCGCCGGTCCGTCTCTGCGGCGATCAGGTCGAGCTGGTGGCGGGCGCCGTCGACCAACACACCGCGGTGTGGGCGGCGGCCCGGCTCGGCCAGAACTGATCGCCGTCGAGTTCGTTCTTGAGGGTGGCGACGAACGACTCGGCCAGTGCATTGTCCCAGCACTGGCCGGTGCGACCGACCGAGAGCCGGATACCCGACTCAGCTGCCCATGCCGGGATCAGTGGCCGTCGACGACGCCAGAGGCCGCGATCTCGACCCTGCCCTTGGGAGCGCCGGACTGCGAGCCCAGGGCCTCGATCCGGTCGACGAGTTCCCGGCCCTCGACGACCTCGCCGAAGACGACGTGCTTGCCGTCGAGCCAGGGGGTGAGGACAGTGGTGATGAAGAACTGCGAGCCGTTGGTGTTGCGGCCGGCGTTCGCCATCGACAGCAGGTACTTGCGGTCGTGCTTCAGCTCGAAGTTCTCGTCCGCGAACTTCTCACCGTAGATGCTCTTGCCACCGGTGCCGTCGTGGTTGGTGAAGTCACCGCCCTGCAGCATGAACTGGGGGATGATGCGGTGGAAGCCCGAACCGGCGTAGCCATAGCCGTTCTGGCCCGTGGCCAGCTCACGGAAGTTACGCGCGGTCTTCGGCACGACCTCGTCGAACAGGCTGAAGACGATCCGGCCGACAGGGGCACCGTTGATGCTGATGTCGAAGTACACGTTGCTCATGGGGGTCATCCTGTCACCCCGGAGCCGGACACGCCGAACGGGCCACCGGCCACCGCACATCCATCTCGGACTGAGCGCCGGGCGCGTTCCGGGCGTACGGCCGGGTACGGCCACACCAAGTGCAGTGAGGCCGTAGTCGGTAGGCGGGGCGGAACCGCCCGCAGCACGAGCAGGAACCGCGCCCAGTGACGGGACCGGTGCCGAACCGGCAGCCCGACGCCATCGCGCCGGACCACCTCGCCGAGGAATACCACCGTCCCGCTCCCCTACCGACCGCCGCACCCGGTCCAGCCACCATTACCTGCTCGGCCGGGGCCCGCAGTTCAGCCCCGCCGCCAGTCGTCACCATGTGGCCGTGCGCGCCCGGCGCGCTGCGTGTACAGCCTGCCCGGCGAGGCCACCGCCTCCTACCCCGCCTCGACATCGCCTGCCACCTCACGATCGCGACCTGCTCGGCAAAGGCCCAACCACCCGCTGAGCCAGCCCCGCATCCCTCATCGCCCCGACCCCAGCACACCAGCCGACACCCCGTCGGTTTTCCGGACCTCCGGCTCGCTGTGCGCGCTGTCCGGGAGGTCCTCGTGCGTGCGGCTGGGCAGGTCCTGCCAGCGGTGGAGCAGGCGCTGAGCCGCGCGGCGGGGGCGTTCGGGCAGTGGGCACGGGGGCACGCGGCCTCTTCGGCGGGGCAGGCATCCGGCCCGTCGAAAGCCCGGTCCGGATGGGGGGCCGTCACCCGTTCGAGGGTGTTGAACCGGCGGCCGGGCGCGAGGGCTCGTAGCGTCCTGCCGAGAGGACGTGTCCCGCATCGGCAGGCCCGCGGGTCCGCTCCTGCCCCGCTCACCAAGGAGGCTCCTGTGACTCCCACCCGCACACGGCGACCCGTCACCACTGCGCGCCCGGTCCGGCCGGCCGCTGCCAAGCCCGCTTGGTCGGCCCCGGTGGTGGAGTGCCACCGCACCGGCGCCGAGGTCACCGCCTACGCCGGACAGACCGCCCCGTGGCGCAACCGCTGACCCGCGACCGGTTCACCGCCAGGCTGTACGACCTGCGCGGACAGTACTGGGACAGTCACCCGTTCCACCAGCGCCTGCACTCCGGTGGCTGTACGCCGCCGGAGTTGCGGCGCTGGGTCGCCAACCGCTGGTACTACCAGCTCTGCCTGACCCGCAAGAACGCCGCGATCATCGCCAACTGTCCGCTTCCGGAGGTCCGTCGGGTGTGGTCGGAGCGGCTCGGCCAGCAGGACGGTCCGAGCGGCACCGAGGGCGGGCTGGCCGACTGGCTGGTGCTCGCCGAGGCGGTCGGCCTGAACCGGGCCGAGGTCCTCGACGAGCGGCACGTCGCCCGCGGGGTGCGCTTCGCCGTCGACGGCTACCTGCACTTCTGCCAGACCAGGCCGTGGACCGAAGGGGTGGCGGCGGCGCTCACCGAGATGTTCTCGCCCGACCACATGGCCGACCGCGTCACCGCCTGGCGCCGGCACTACGAGTGGATCGCCCCGGCCGGCTACGCCTACTTCGAGCACCGCATCCCCGTCGCGCGCGAGGACAGTGCCCGCACACTTCAGCTCGTCCTGGACCACTGTGTCACCGCCGAGCAGCAGCAGGCCGCGATCGGCGCCCTGACCTTCAAGTGCGACGTCCTGCATGCCATGCTGGACGCGGTCGACTACGGGGCCGTCCGGTGAGCACCGCCTCCCCCGCCGTGACCCCCGGCCTGCGCAAGGGGGTGCGGCTGGTGCACGACCCGGTCCGGAACCAGGCCGCGCTGGTCTACCCCGAGGGGGTACTGCTGCTCAACGCAAGCGCCGCGGCCGTGCTCCGGCACTGCGACGGGAACCGGGACGCGCGAGGTGTCACCGCCCGGCTCCACGACGAGTACCACGGGGTGGACGGCGAGCAGGTCGGCGCGCTGCTCTCCGACCTCGCCGAGCGGCGGCTGCTCACCCTGGACGGCACCGGCACGCCCGTCCATCTCGTCGCGGCCGCCGGCCCGTCCGGCATCGCTGTACGCACCCCCGCGCCGCTCGGCCTGATCGCCGAACTCACCTACCGCTGCCCCCTCCAGTGCGCCTATTGCGCCAACCCGGTCGAACTCTCCCGTTACCGGGCTGAGTTGACTGCCGACGCATGGCTCAGGATTCTCGACCAGGCACGAGGACTGGGCGTGCTCCAGGTCCACTTCACCGGCGGCGAACCGCTGCTGCGCGGCGACCTGACGGTCCTCATCGAGCGGGCCCACCGTCTGGGTCTGTACACCAACCTGGTCACCAGTGGCATCCCGCTGGCCGCCCGGCGGGCCGCCGAACTCGCCGAAGCGGGCCTCGACCATGTGCAGCTCTCGCTCCAGGACACCGAGGCGAGCCGCGCCGACGCCGTCGCCGGGCTCGCCGCGCACAACAGAAAGCTCACCGCGGCACGGCGGTTCACCGATGCCGGTCTGTCGCTGACCGTCAACGTCGTGCTGCACCGGGGCAATCTGGCCCGCCTCGGCGATCTCGCCGACCAGGCGGTCGCGCTGGGCGCCGACCGGGTCGAACTCGCGCACACCCAGTACTACGGCTGGGCCTGGCGCAATCGCGCCCACCTCGCGCCCAGCCAGGAACAGGTCCGGCAGGCCGAGCTCGACGTCGCCGCGGCCCGGGAACGCCACAGCGGGCGGATCGAGATCGTCCACGTTGCCGCCGACCACCACGGCGACGAGGTCAAGCCGTGCATGAACGGCTGGGGAGAACGCCAGCTGGTCGTCGCGCCCAACGGCGACGTGCTGCCCTGCCTCGCCGCCGCCCAGTTGCCCGGCCTGCCGGTGCCCAGCTCGGTCACCGAGGACCTGGCGGCGATCTGGCACGACTCCCCCGCCTTCAACCGGTTCCGGGGCACCGCCTGGATGCCGGAGCCGTGCCGCAGTTGCGCGCTGCGCGAGGTGGACCACGGCGGCTGCCGCTGCCAGGCCTTCCAGCTCACCGGCGACCCGGCCGCCACCGACCCGGCCTGCTCTCTCTCGCCGCACCACCACCTGGTCACCGACCCGGTGGTGGCCGCCGGTGCCGCCCCGGCGCCCAGACGCTTCCGCTGAGTTGCGTCCGGGGCCGGGCCCGAGCGTGGCGAAGGCTCAGGACACGTGCTTGGCCGACTCCTCACAGGGACGGCACCCACCGGGCGTAGTGGCGGCGGGCGGAGCGGTGGGCGGAGCGGCGGGCGAAGCAGCGGGCGGAGCGGCGGGCGAAGCAGCGGGCGGAGCGGCGGTGCCGAAGGCCACCAGGTGGCCGTCCCGGGTCCCCACGTAGACCCGGCCGCCGTCAGTGGCGGGGACCACGAACTTGGCCGCCGTGCCGATCGGGAATTCGCGGCGCAGGTGCATGACACCGCCCACGGGCACCGCGTCGTAGACCCGCAGTTCACCGCCGACACCACCGGGGCCGGAGCCGGACCAGACTGCCCAGACCAGTGCGGAGCCGCGGGCCGTTCCGTTGGAGGTGACCAGGGGAGAGCCGGAGCCGTAGCCGAAGCCCTCGTTGCTGGTGCCCACGCTGGTCAGCTTCGGAATGCCGGCACTGTTCACCCCGAACTTCAGCGCGCGCAGCGGCGAGTGGCCGTTGCCGTTGTCTGTGGCCACCGTGTACACGTAGCCTCCGCCACCGCCCCAGACAGCGGGGTGGCCCCAGATACCCTCGAACGGTCCGGCCACGCTCACCGGTTTGTCCGTGCCGTTCGGACCCTGGCCCACGCCACCCAGGTTGTCCCGGTCCAGCAGGAAGATCCGGCCGTCCTTGCCGACCTGCACCAGCAGGTGCGGGTGCGCGGTGGTGCCGAGGCCGTCGGGCAGCGCGACCGGTCCGCCCGAGCCGAGGTCGGTGTCGTTGTGGTCCAGTGTCCGGTTGTTGGTCGGGCTGAAGAAGTCCCGGGCCGAGAGGCTGCCGTTGCTGTTCACGCCGAGCCGGACCACCGACTCGCCGAGGTGGCCGGGCGGTTTGTTGCCCGGGCCGACGCCCGGCGAGGAGCCCGTGCCGGCGCCGTTGCCGGTGGTGAGGAAGATCCGGCCGGAGCCGTCCGAGACCAGCCCGCCGCCGCTCTGCCAGATACCGGCCTCCTGCTTGTCGGAGCCGGCCTCGGTGGACCACAGGGTCAGGCCGCGGGTGCCGATCTTCACCCCGGCCACCTGGCCGACGTACGGACCGAAGTCGCAGTGGGAGGCGAAGCCCGCGTACACCCTGCCGTTCAGCAGCAGCAGACCCGGACGCTGCAAGGCGGTGAACGCGTTGAACGGATGGCCGGGGCTGTTGGTCGGCGTGCCCTCGATCCGAACCGGCCAACCCGCGCGCTCGGCGCCGGTGGAGGCGCTCATCGCGTGGAAGTACCAGTGCGGGTGCTTCACGTCCGCGCCGTCGTTGACCTTGCTGGTGAGATAGACGGTGTTGGACGACGGGTCGTACACCGGGGTGGAGGTGATCCCCGTGTGCGGCGCGGGGTCTCCGCAGTTGACCGCCGAGGTGGGCCAGGCCGGGCCGAGCTGGCGGGTCCAGTTCGTCTTCCCGGTGACGGCGTCGATGCCGTAGACGTAGTTGTTCTCGGTGGCGACGACCACGTTCTTGCCGGTGACGAGCGGCTGGGCGAGCACCGAGCCGTTCACCGCGGTGGACCAGCGCCGTCCGAAGCTCGACGAGGACACCTGAGCCGGCGACAGGTTCGGCTCCTTCGCGTCCCACCCCGTGCGCTTGTTGTCCAGCGAGACGGTGGCGTCGATGGCCTGTGCCTGGGAGGCGAGCCCGAGCAGTAGTAGGCCCGCCGCCGCGGCGCCCTTCAGCCGCAGCAGTCTCCGTCTTCCCCCTCCTTCCCCGGTTCGTCGGTTCGTCCCTGACGTGAGTCGTGTCATATGATCCGCCCTGGTCTCCAGTTCGCTTGGCCGCTCAACTCCGGCCGAAGCCGATTGTCATGACGTCCACTCAGGTACTCGGGCAACCAGCTCGCGGCACGACGACGGATTCATTCCCAGGGAGCAACAGACACAGGGGCCGAGGCCGCCGGCCGGGCCTCCTCAACTCCCCGACGTTCGCCGTCGAGTCGGCACATGAGGGTGTCGCTGACCGATTCGATCGGTTGACCGGACACGTCCAACGTCTCATCCGTGCGGCCTCTGCCCCGCCGGTTCGACAGGGCAACCAGGCGCCGCCGCCGCAACACCCGCACCGCTGGACCCAACAGCCCCTCACCCAGGCGACGTCGACGCGCCGCGCACGCGTCGTGCCCGCTCCCAGCAGTAGCGAGCGCCCGGTAGGTGCTGAGCAGATTTACGCGGCGCTGGCCGCCCTTGTGGCCGAGCCGGTGCCAGATCCGCAGAAGCGACCCGAGAGCCCGCAGGAAGCAGACCACCTTCACCTGTTGGGCAGACTGCCGACGAAAACGGAGCTTGAGATCACCGCCGCAACGCGTCTGACCGAGGAAGGGGGGATGGAGGACGTCCTTGAAGCATTGCTCGGTTGGGGGGAACAGGTAGGAACGGACCTTGGTCACGCGGCCAACGTCCTGACGAACCGGCTGCAGCGCACCGCGCTGCACGTCTCCGAACCCGAGGCAGAGCACGTGCCACCGGGCCGGAAGGCCGCATTCTGAGCGGGGCGGAAGAGGCCCTCATCGACATCCTGCGAGGCAGACATGACCTCCGCGTCGCCATCGGCGACGCACCCGGGCCCGAGAACGAAGCCGACAACTGACACGCTCAGCACATGACCCGCGCCGCCACCGACGGGAGCCGGTAGGGGCCGCAGTTCGTTCCCCAGCATCCTGCACGCCCGCATACTCTCCTGCTCGGCCGCTATGACCAGAACCGTGCCGAGCTCCATGAAAGGACCGACCGGGAATCCAGGGGAGCGCACCTCATCGCCGGGCTCGGGTCGGGTGGCCCGAGGGAACACCGTTCACAGCAACGCTCTACCGCGTCCAGGGCCGACCGGTTCGGCCGGTATCCCTAGGTATCCTCACGGAAAACAAGATCCACTCGGACGCCCAGGTGCCGGGCCGCCAAGGGCTGCGGAACGCGGTCAGCGACCGTGGGAATGCCGAGCATTCTCATGCCACCTCCCTGCTGCTTCGGAATCTCCACCGCGTGCACCGGAGGAGGGAGGTACGTCCCCGACGACGTTCGAATCCAGATCTTGTAGAGGTTGCCCTTCAGATCGGCCCTGGCCATGGCGACACTTCAGCAGCTCCACGAACCCCGCCGGTCACCGCGACGGATGGATCCGTCAGGAGGCGCTGCGCCGCTCGGCCCGATACCCCGTCCGTACGCCGATCCGGTGCCACCCGGTCAGCCGCCCGAGCGCGGGCTCTTGGAAGCGCGGCATGGACGATGGCGCCTTAGGGCGTCCGTCGGCGCGGCTGTTCGCCACCAGCCGGTTCGTCGTCGGGCGTCAGACGACACTCGGCTATGACCCCTGCTTCGGTGACCTTCTGCGAGGCGGGTTCGTTGAGAAGGTGGCGCCGCATGGAGCTGCCGCGACGGTGCCCGGCCGAGTGCTTCCGGTCCACATGACCAGGAGGATTGGTAGGCCCTGGACGCGCCGCGTCATCGCTGCAGAGGCTCTGTGGCTGGCCAAAGTCCGCGCGCGGTCATGGGACCGCGCACGCGGACGACAGCGCCACGGCGTCCAGGGCGTTTCGTACCCGGCGGCGCGGCCAGTACGACGAGCGGTGCGCAGACGGCGGTGAGAGCCCGGGAGGCGATAACGCCACGGTCGTGGCGCAGTACTGCAGCCGTAGATCATTACGTGCCCTGGTCTTGGGGCTGTCTGCCGCTGTCGGAAACTCAGGTGGCCTCAACGCATCATCCGGGTAGAGTCGGGCGGTGCCCGAGCTGAAGCGGCTGCATGCCGGCCATGCCCCGGCGGTCCTGGCCTTCGAGCTGGCCAACCGCGCCTACTTCGCTGCCTCGGTCTCCGACCGCGGTGACGAGTTCTTCGACCAGTTCACCGACCGGTACAGCGCCTTGTTGGCTGAGCAAGAGGCCGGCACTGGCGCCTTCTACGTGTTCGTTGCCGAGGATGGCTCGGTTCTGGGCCGGTTCAACCTGTACCGCTTCGGGGACGGCACTGCTGAGCTCGGTTACCGGGTCGCGCAGCACGTCGCCGGCCGCGGCGTGGCGACCGCGGCCGTCCGGGAGCTGTGCCGGCTGGCGGTGGCGCGGCACGGGCTGCGCACACTGCGGGCGGCCACCTCCCGTAACAATGCCGCGTCCCAGAGGGTGCTGACCAAGGCCGGGTTCATCCCGGTTGGCCCGGCAGACCCGCCCGACCTCGGCGGTAAGCCGGGCACCTGGTATCAGCTCGACCTGGTACTCCAGCCGTAGACCGTGATCTTGTGGGTGGACCGGCTGCGGGAAGGCTGCGGCCACCGCTGATCATCGGTGTGTGAAGACTGAAGACCATGCGGTGGCCTCGGGTCACAGTGTAGATCCTGCCCGCTGGCAGGAGGCGCGAGGTTCTCATGGGCCGGAGAGCGGTCCGGTTCGCACGGGTTGAACCTCGGCGCCGGATGAGGAACTTGGTGCTGGGGCTGCTGTCGGACCTGCCGCGCAATAACTGCTGGAGCATTGCCGAGCGGGCCGGGGAAGCCACCCCGACGGCATGCAGCGCCTGCTCGGCCGGGCCAAGTGGGACGCCTGCAACATGCGCGAATAGGTCGTCGCGCGCCTGCACCATGAGGACGCGGTGCTCGTGGTCGATGGGACCGGAGACGTGAAGAAGGGCACGTACACCGTGGGTGTACAGCGCCAGTACACCGGTACTGCCGGGAGGATCGAGAACTCGCAGGTCGCTGTCTACCTCGTCCACGCGGGAGCGCGCGGGCACGCGGCGGTGGACCGGGAGCTGTACATCCCGCGCACGTGGACGTGCGATGCGGGCCGCGGGCCTGGACGAGGACACCGTCTTGCGAGACCGAGCCGGAGCTCGCCGCCCGCATGATCGGCCGATTCCATGCCCTCGCGCATGCGCCCGGCGTCAGCCTTGAACAGCACCGTGACCCCCTGTCCGGCCAGCGACTCCATGATGCGCACCACGTCCACCGAAGCTCCCCCTTGCGCCCGCAATCGAACAGTCGGCACAACTACACAGGCATCGACTCCGTCCACTTGACGACTTAGTGGTCGGCTCCGTAAATCCTTCGGGGGTTGACTGTGGAGCCTGTGTTGTGTGTGGTGCGAGGGGCAGGTGCTGGGGTCGGTGAGGTAGAGGCCGCAGGCGCAGTCGAGGGCGTCGTTGGGGGTGTCGGCGAAGCCGTTGGTCGGCAGGGTGGCGTCTTGGTGCTCATCGGTGCTCGCGAGGTAGAGGGCGAAGCCCCAGGTAGTAGCGGATCCGCCGTAGCGCAGACGCATCTGTTCGCCGTCATTCGATCGAGGCCTTTGGCAGCGAACCCAGTCGTTCAGGCTTCCTTGTCAGCGAACCTGGTCGCTCTTCGGCCCGATGCCTTTGATCCTGGTCGGAGTTCCGTCCGGGGCGAACGAGTCGTGGAAGGTGAAGGCGTGTGGCGCGGAGCCGTGGTCGTGGAGGTACTCCAGCCTGGAAACCCCGTCCCGCCAGGTGGGTATCACGCCGTCGGAGACCCACCAGAACACGTAGTTTGGGTGCCCTGTCCTCTCGAACCAGTCGTAACGCCTGTTCAGCGCCTCACGGTGCAGACCGGTGTAGACGGCGTCGAAGGCGGGGCGCAGGTCGGTCCAGAGTGAGAGGGTCGCGGCCAGGGCGGTGGTTTCCAACGTACGGCCCTTGCCGTACCAAGTCGGTACGGCAAACTCTCCCCATGCACCCCAGTCTGCCTCGAAGAGCGCGCCCCGGTCACCGTCTGCCGCTTCAGCACGCGCGAGGTATCCGGCGTGCTGACTGATCTTCCGGTAAACGGCCTCACCAATGTCGTAGAACTCGCACGTGAGAGGTGCGGGATCGGCAAGTGGTGACTTCAGGACGCCGAATGTGTAAAGAGCAAGATGGGGCATGCGTCTCTCCCTGGTTGGGGTGCCTGGTGTGAACCCGGTTCGGTGGCTCATGCATGGGGCGAGGATTCGTGGGGCGTGACCAACTCATCCCGTCGCGGGTGGCTGAGCCTGAAGGAACTCCTGTGCGACCGTGGGCGATCGCCGAAGACCAGGTGAAGGTAGCTCCTTTTAGCGGGCCATGTCGAAGTTGCGTTTTCCCTGTCCAAGTGGCCTCTTGCACCGGTCATTGCGGGGGCGGGCGGTGACGGGCGGGGCAGGCTGCGGGGGTACCGCTGATCCACTTCGGCCGATCGGTTAGCCCGCCATGCCCGTCCGCACCCCCTGTCCGATAGCCCCGAGTGCCGCCGAACGCGTGGGTTGAAGAAGATGGCCTACGGCCACAAGACCGAGCACCGACTGCGGGTGCGTGCACAGGTGGTGCTGCACGCCGCGCATGAACGCTCCACCGTATGCATCGCCCGGGAGACGGGGCTGCATGTGGCCACCGTGCGCCGCTGGCGTGGCCGGTTCGCCCGGGCAGGCCTGCCCGGGCTCAAAGACCGTCAACGCTGCGGCCGTCCCTCCTCGTTCACACCCCTGCAGGCCGACGAGGTCAAGTCGCCGGCCTGCCGGCTGCCTGCCGAGAGTGAAGTACCGCTCTCACGCTGGCCGTGCCCGGAACTGGCCCGCGAGGCCGCCCGGCGGGGCATCGCCCCGTTCATGTCGGCGTCGACCGTGCGTCGCCGGCTGGCCCAGGACGCGCTCAAGCCCTGGCAGCGCCGCTCCTGGATCTTCACCACCAGCCCCGGCTTCCGGCTGAAGGCCGCCTGGGTGCTGGACCTGTACGCCCGCACCTGGCAGGGCGAACAGCACGGCGATGACGAGTACGTGATCAGCGCGGACGAGTAGGCCTCCATCCAGACCCGGTGCCGCTGCCACCCCACCCTCGCCCCCGGCAAGGCCAGGGCGATGCGCGTCAATCGCACCTACGGACGCGCTGGTGCCCTGGCCTACCTCGCCGCCTACGACGTCCACGCCGCGAAGGTGTTCGGCCGCACCGAAGAACGCACCGGCATCGTCCCGACACCAGCCAGATCGCTGCCGTGCCCGGAGGGAAACGCCGCCGGCCAGCGTTCGTGCAGCGCGCCCGTGCGGATGTGCGCCTCCCCGGGCTGGATCCCGGCCGCGCGGACCTCGACCAGCACCTGCCCAGGACCCCGCACCGGCCGCTCCACCTCCTCCACCCGCAGCACATCGATCCCGCCGTACTCGTGAAACCGCACCGCCTGCCGTTTTGCCACCGGTTCTGCCGCAGTCCGCTACGAGACGACGGTCTTCGTAGCGGCCATCAATGAGTGGCTGTGACCTGCATGTTCGATATACCACCCTAGTCCCACTCCCATGTGATGCCGAGGACGCCCGGCCGTATCTGCTGCTCCACGAGGTGGACCGAGCCATAGGCGTTCAGTGTCAGATCGGCGACCGCCTCGCGAGGGGCGGTCGCCGAGGAGCGGGCGAAGCGGCGGCAGTGGACGGGCAGGGCGGCGCGGTCGAAGCCGACCTGGAGGACATACTGACCGCCGCCGTAGGTGAAGCCGCGAACGTACTCATGGCTGGGCGCGCCGGTTCCGTCCTCGAAGCGGTACCCCAGGACGGCGGTCTCCCCGACTCTTAACCGCCCGTCGAAGAGGAGCTCAACGACGATCACCCCCGAAGCGCCATGGCGCCGGATCCGCCCGACCCGGCAGTTGCCGAGACCTCGTACCCGAACCCGTTCCGTATCGCATCCCGGGTCGCCGTGGTGGATGGCGAGATAGCGGTCGACGCCATCGCGGTGGGCCCGTACGACGTGCTGCGAGTCGCGGGCGGCGAGCTCTCGATGGGCACCGATGTGAACGTGTTCGCAGTGGATCACGGTGTGCAGCCCACCGTCCGCCGGTGCCGCCAGGCTCGCCAGCAGCGACTCGAGCGCGGCGGCGGGTTCGAGGAGGGTGCGATACGGGCGGGCCGGTGGATGGTCGCTGGTGGCACGCGGGCCTATCAGGCGAGTGAGGGCGTGCGGGGGAAGCTCCAGAACCTCCTCAAGCGCGGTGACGGCACGAAGCGACTCGGGCCGCTCGGGCCGCCGCACACCGCGCTGCCAGTAGCTGAGACTGGTCACACCGACACGTATGCCGCGCTGGGCGAGCCGGTGTTGCACACGCTGCAGAGCCAGCCCGCGTGCGGCAAGCGCGGCCCGGAGCGCGGCGGAGAACGGTCCGGTGCGCAGGGCTTCGGCGAGTTCGGCCTCAAGGGTGAGGCGACGGGACGAGCCGAGGGCTGGGTCACCGGGACGCGGGGTGGCCCGGCGATCGGAACCGTGTGCTGGCATTGAGCCCCTCCCCTCCCCCACCCCCTCTGATCATTCAACTGTGAACATTCACTGTCCCCGTCCCGGAACGGGGTGCTACGTGCGTTACCACCTGCTGGTACCTGCTGTGCGTTCACAACCGTACGGGTGTGGTTCACTTCGCGGCCAGCCCTGTGGATAACCTCATTGACCGGAACCCGACAAGAGATCGATGCTGCTGTCGCAGCGTCCGGACGCGCTCCTCCACCCCCACTCTGACTGGGAGGAACGCCATGTCCCCTACCACCCGTGACCGTAGACCGCTGGCGTCCGCGGTCCTCGCGGCCGTCGCCGCCCTGACGCCGGCCCTCGTGCCGACGGCCACCGCTCACGCCGCTGAGCATTCCGCTCCGCACATAGCACCTCGGGCCACCGTTCACACCGCCGCTCCCGCAGCCAAGCGCCTCAACATCACCATGCAGGCGCAGGAGAAGAGCAACTGGTGCTGGGCGGCGAGCGGCGACACCATCGCGTCATGGTTCGGGCGCGACTACACCCAGAACCAGTTCTGCGACGCCGCTTTCAATCGACCTCAGGGCACCACCTGCGGCAACTGGCAGGCGGCGTTGGACGACGTGCAGAACGCCCTCGACTGGATGGGCATCAACCCCGGTACGTACATGAGGGGTTATCTGCGCTTCAGCACCGTGCAGCAGGAGATCAACGCCGGCCGCCCCGTCGAGTCACGCATCGAGTGGAGCTCCGGGGGCGGGCACATGCATGTGCTCTACGGCTACGACACCTCAGACGATCAAGTCTACTGGGGCGACCCGTGGCCCTCCAACTACCGCTACAACTGGGGGGATTACGACTTCTACGTGAACAACAACTCGTTCACGTGGACCCACTCGCTCTACCGGATCGGAGCGTGACCCCATGCCCCCCATCCGCACGTCACCGATCCAGACGTCATCGAGCGGCACGTCACCAACCCCGGCACCACCGAAGCGCCGCACACGGAACTGGCAAGTGCCCGCCGACGGCAGCCCGGTCCGCAAGAGCGCGGCAGTCGCGATGCTCGCCGCCACCGCGGCCCTCGGCGGACTCGCCCCCACCACCGCGCACGCGGCGGCCACCGACGACTTCCCCCCGCCCTTCACCACCGCCGACACCGCTCAGGCGCGTGAGGCGGCGTCAACCCCAGCCACCCTCCTCACCCTCTCGCGCTTCTTCGCCCGCGATGGCGCGATCGCGCAGAGCGCGGCCCGGCCACACCTGCTCGGCCCGTCGGTAACCGTCTACTTCCTCGACCCGAGGTTCGTCGCCGGACGCCCGAGCGCCCCCGTCGCCGACCCGCAGTTCGTCGCGAGCAGGGCGGTCTCCGCGGACGGCCAGGTCGCCTCGGTGTGGACCGTACGGACGGCGAAGGGGTGGAAGGTCGTCAACATCGCGACCGGCGGTGACGAGACCGAGTACGTCAGCCGGGCGCACGGCATGGGAACCGTCTTCCGGGAACCGCAGATCGACGCCTGGTACGTGGTGCGCGACGGCCGTGTGCTGCCGCTCGACCCCGACGCGCGGCGCGCGGTGGGGAAGGCCGGTGTGACCCTGGCCGCCTATCAGCGCCTGGTACACGCGAAATACGGCGACAAGCTCCCGGAATCCGCCTACGACCGGGCCGGCGAGGGAGGCGGTTACGGCGGTACGGCCGCGCCTCCGCGCGCGGCCGCCATACCCGCGGCGACCGCAAGGGCAGACGTCACCGCGGGCGCCACCGTCACCGTCGTCGCCGCCTTGCTTGGCGCCTGCTTCGGCGTCCGCCGCGTGCGGCGGACGCGCCACGTCAGCTGAGCCGCCTCCCCGGCCCCGCGCCCCCCTGCCCAGACCCACCCGGTCTGGCGCACGGGGGCTGTCCGCCAGCCCGCGCGGGGAATGTCGGCCCAGGTCGACATCAACGGCATGGGCTTGACTCACACCACTCATGCGGCCGCTCCCCACCTGGTCGAGGCGGCCGTCGTGGAAGCGTCGGGTCGCCGACATCGTCGTGCTCTCGGTGCGAGACCGCTCGTACGTCGCCGTACCGACCTTCTGCGCCGCCTCGGCCGCACGTTCCATGGCCTGCCGGATCACGGCCGTGTCCTCGCCCTCCGGCTTCACCTTCAGCTCAGTGAGCGCGCCCTCCGTCTCGCTCTTGGCGTCCGCCAGGATCTTGTCCGGGTTGTCCCTGATGGGGTTCGCAATGGAGCAGACGAACTGTTCGGCCTGGTTGCCGGTCTCAGCGGCCTCCCGGTGCCTGCAGTCCTCCTCGGCACGCTCCTGCGCCTCGCGGGCCAAGCCAGGTCTCGTCCACGACGCCTACGGGCCCGATCGGGTGAGCGATCGCCCGCCGGCGCCATCAGTGGCAGCCCATCCTGCCGCTCCACCAACGGTTCACCGGTCGCGTCCGATCGGGGGGTTCCTCCCCACGAGCCACCCGTCCGATTGCGGTCGCGACCTCGTCAACTTAGCTTCGACACGTCGGTTTTATTCCGATAAGGCCAACATCATTCCTTATGTTGGCTTTCCCATGGCATCGAATGGAGCATTCATGTCGGTAATGACCGGGACGCAGCCCCAGCAGCAGTTCGGCCAGCAGATCGGCGCCCCGCAGGGCCAGCTCGCACAGGTCGTCCAGCAGGCCATCCAGCAGGCCTGCCAGCAGGCGAGCCAGCAGATCGCCCAGCGCATGCAGCAGACGCTGCAGCAGATCCAGCAGGTCCAGCAGCAGCTCCAGCAGCAGGGCATGGCCCACCAGGCGCACCCCTACCTCGCCCTCGCGCTGCATCACACGCTGCAGCAGGGCGTCCGGAGCGCGGTGGAGCAGTCCGTGCAGCAGGCACTGCCTACGGCGATCGTGACGCTGCTCCAGCAGAGCCAGCAGAGCCAGCAGGGCATGCCGGGCCAGCAGCAGTGGGGCGGCGGTTACGGCCCCCAGTCGTTCGGCCAGCAGTTCCCGCAGTACCAGCAGCCCGGCTTCGGCTTCGGTCCGATGGGTCAGTCCTTCGGCATCGGCTGACATCCGGCGGCGCGCGATGCGGTGTGCTCAAGGCTGGTTCTTGGGCACACCGCATCACCGTGGAAGCGCTAGCCGCCCGGCACCGGATCAGGAACCAAGAACGACAGAGGCGTGGTGAAGGTGGACGTAATGGTCAAGGAAAGGCCCGGGAGCAAACCCCGAAACAACCGCGAGAGCGGATCAGAGGGCTCGGGGGCCGGTGGGCCCGGACCCGAAGGCATGGAAGCACAACCACGCCGTACGGGCGCGCCGTCACCGATCACGGTGCAGCCGCGCAGGGTGCGGTACATGGTCACGCCCCTGCCGCAGCAGCTCCTGCCACCGGGTGTTCACGAACTGGGCATGGACGCGGTGTGCGACCAATTGGAGCAGATGCCCGAGGTCACGGTCGTCCGAAGGCTCCGGCCGTCGGAGAAGCTGAAGGTCGCCGGCCTATACCCGGCCTGCCCAGAGCTGGTGGTGGTCGAGGCGGCCGAGGCCCAGGTGCCGGCGATGCGGTCGCTGCACGTGCACATCGAACCGGACCTGCCGCTGGCCGGGACCGGGCCCGTATCCGCGCCCCCGGCAGGGCTGCTGCCGCTGCCCGACCCGGGGCTGGTCACTCCTTTGGAGCAACCCGTCGAGATCGCGCTGCGTGTCTGTGGCCCTGACGGCGAACCGCTGGCCGGCGCAGGGGTGTTCCTCATCGGTGCGACCTGGCCGGCCCAGGGCATCACCGGAACCGACGGGACGGCCACGATCACGCTCGCGACGGACACGGCGGAGTCCATCCAGTCCCTGTACGTGCGGCCCACGGGCGACTACACGGACCGCTGGATCCCCCGCCCCGACCTCTCGGCAACCCAGGAGAACCTCGTCACCCTCACCCCACTCACCAAGGTCTACCCTGATCTGGAGCAGCGGCAGCAGTACGGCTGGGGCCAGCAAGCCATGCGAGTGGACCGGCTGCCCCCCACCTTCCGTGCCTTCGGCATCAGAATCGCGGCCATCGGATCGGGCGTCAGCACCGAACACCCCGATCTGAGGCAACGGGTGCGCTCCGGGGTCGACCTCGTACGCGGCTCGGACGAGGGCTGGGCGCACGACACTCTTGGCAGCGGTACCCATGCGGCGGGCATCATCGCCGGGGCGGACACCGGCAAGGGCGTCATCGGCATCGCGGTCGACGCCGAGATCGAGGTCTGCCAGGTGATGCCCGACGGGCACTTCAGTGACCTGATCGCTGCCCTGGACCACTGCATCGAGCACGAGGTCGACATCGCCCACGTGGCGGTGGCGGTCCCGTACCCCTCAGCACTGCTCTCCCGCAAGCTCGCCGACGCCAACTCGGCGGGCATCGCCTGCGTGGCCCCGGCGGGGGACACCGGCGGGCCCGTCTCCTTCCCGGCCTCGCTGCCCACCGTATTCGCCGTGGGCGCGCTGGGAGCCCTCGGTACCTACCCGCAGGACACCTCCCAAGCCACCCATATGGGACCGCAGTTGAGCCCAGAAGGGCTCTTCGCGGCACCGTTCAGCTGCCACGGCCCAGGAGTCGATGCAGCCGCGCCCGGCGTGGCGGTCCTGTCCTGCGCCCCGCAAGGCGGCTACACGGCCCTGGACGGCACCGGCACGGCCTCGGCACACATCGCCGGCCTGGCCGCACTCATTCTCGCCCACCACGAGGACTTCCACGGCCAGCTGCTGCCCCGCGGACCGGGCAGGGTGCAGCACCTGTTCGAGATCATCGCCGCCAGCTGCCGCCAACTGGCCGCCCAAGGCACGCTGGAGGCGGCTCGCGTCGGCCGCGGCCTGCCCGATGCCCTCGTCGCACTCGGCTTGGCCCCCGGCATCCAGCTCGCCCCACCCCTGGCGCCCTACGCCCCGTCCATGGCGGGTTAGCTCCCTCCGCGACAAGCACACAACGCCCGACGCGACGCACGCGACTTCGAACGTCTTCCCCAGCACTCAGAAGCCCGCCCGAACAGGGCGCTCCTCACCCCCTTGGCCAGGCTACGGGCCCAGAAGAAGGCCGTCCCCGGCTGGACGAAGGAGCCGTGGCTCACCGGCTGGTGACCGTTCGCCCGTCGCGTCGTCGCGCTGGCCGACTCGCCAATGCCGACGTGACGCAGTCGCTCTTTCCAGCTCCTGAACGGGGGGCTGCTACCCACGGGCCGTTCATCTCGGGATCACGGCCGAGCCAAGCCTGCCGAAGCGGCGCCGACTTGACTCCCGCAGTTACCAGTGGCGAACCTAATGGATCATTCCTGAGGCGGTGGGAGCAGGGGTAACCACCGACGTAGACGCGCCGGTGGCCTTGGCCGATCAGCCCGTACACATCAAGATCATGGACCTTGTAACCACGACCGGGGCGTCGTCGTGGGGCCCTCGGCGACCGCTTACGACGGCAGGGTCTGGCGAGCACAGGCGACCTTCGCCGCGGATGACCACGGCATTGTCGGCCACACCGCGATGCGGCCGCAGTTGGAGACGTACGACAAGGTCGACGGCATGGACCTGCTCTGGTCGATGAGGCCGCCTTCCGGCGACCCCGATGAGGAATCCTTCGCCCCCGCTACCCGGATCTCGCTCCCTGGTGCGACGTACGGGCTCGCCGACCCTGAGGCGGGCCGAAAGGCCATCGCCGTCAGACGACGTAAAAGGAGAACGCGCTGATTGGCACATCCGTGCAAGAGCGCGTACGCCGTCCTGCACGTACCGCTACTGTGTGCAGGCCTTCGTCAGTTCGCCCGCCGAGTCCTTGACCGGGCTGAGGTCCGGACTCTTGTCGCCGTTCTTGATGGACGCGCTGACGTTGTCCACGGCCTGGCCGAGGTCGTCCACGGCCTTGTTCACGTCGACGTTGTCGGTCTGGTGGCCGATTGCCTTCAGCTTCTTGTTGATGGGGGCGAAGTAGGTGTCGGCCTTGGAGGGGTCGAGCGCCGCGTCCCGTGCCGACTGCTGAAGGTCGGAGACGCTGTCCGCGATGGCATTGGCGGTGCGCACGCAGTCCAGCGTCCGGTGGGCGGCGTCGCAGCCGGTGGCCGTGAGTCCTGTGGCGATGGCGATGGCGGCCACGGTGGTGACGGCCGTGGCGCGGCCTTGGCGTAAGCGACGGCTGGGTGTCATGACGGCGTGTCCCTTCCTCTGATACGACCGGCGGGCGCACGGTGTTGTCGGACGGGGCGCCCGAGCCCATGGTGCTGCGGGCGGAGGTGCCATGGTTGTCCTGTCCACGCGGTCTCGACCGGAGTTTTCCTGCGTCTTGAGCGGGACGAAGACAGGTTCGACGATGGCTTTGCGGCGGCTGCAGGCGGCCTTGCCCTGCTTGATCCGCAGCTTGCGGGCGATGCGCTCCTTCAACGTCGCGTCCTTGGGGATGCGTCCGAGGGGTGCGGGTGGGACCTCACAAGGATGGGCAGAGGTGGCACCTACAAATCTGCCGGGCGGGTAAACCCGTAGGCGCGCTCGACCTTGGCCACGTGGAGCGAGAACGAGGCATACCAGTGCTCGCGTCCGTGGGCCCGGGCCACGGCGTGCTCCGCGTGATCCCGCCAAGCGGCAATCGAGTCCTCGTCCCTCCAGTACGACACCGTGATCCCCAGGCCATCCGCACCGCGAGCGGAATCGACACCGAGGAATCCCGGCTGGTCGGCAGCCAATTTCAGCAACCGCTCGTCTGTCTCCCCATAGCAGTTGTCGCCAGCGGTCCGCACGGCGGTGAACACCACGGCGTAGTAGGGCGGGGCGGGCAGCGACGCGGGCGCAGGTTCGGTCACGAAGGTCCTCCAACAGACGACACCAGCAGTATCGCCTCAAACGATCTCGCCCACCCATCTGAACTCACAACCCTGCTATCCGGTTGCTGACCCACGCTCCTGGCGCGCCACGCGGTAGCGGAGGTAGACGACTCTCGAGCTGAAGGTGCGGGTCTCGACGAGTTCGAGATCCACCCGGCGCTCGCGCTGGGGGAAGAACGGAATGCCACCGCCGACCAGCACCGGGTGGACCATGGCCCGGTACTCGTCGATCAGACCCAATGCGGCCGCCTCGGCGGCGAGGGTCGCGCCGCCGATCGCGATGTCGCCCTCCCCCGGCTCGGCTCGCAGCCGCTCGATCTCTTCCGCCAGACCGCCGGAAGCCAGGTGGGCATTGCCCTGCACCGCCGACAGCGTGGTGGAGAACACCACCTTCGGAAGCGGCTTCCAGAGCGCGGCCCACTCGAGCATTGAGTGGTCGAGCGACGGATCCTGATCGGCGGTCTCCCAGTACAGCATCGTCTCGTACAGCCGTCGTCCCAACAGGTGGACGCCGACCTCGCGGATCTCGTCGATCCAGAAGCGAAACACCTCCTCGTCGGGCGTCGTCCAGTCGAATTTGCCGTCCGGCCCGACGATGTGGCCGTCAAGTGAGACGCTCATCGAATAGGTCACGCTGCGCATCAGAAGCCCTCCTCGGTGACGGGTTCGACAGTACGACCGCCGGACCCTACAAAACTCATCGCGGCTCGCGGGATCCTGCTGGGCCGAGTCACCTCACGACTTCATTGAGCTGCGGGCTTCGACCACGCCGTCGGTGTGCAGCAGGAGACGGTCACCGGGGACGAATGGGTAGCTCTCCGCTTCGACAGGCGGAACGGTGCTGAAGCCTCGCCATAGTGCGCGGCCTCCCGGAACGCACCCAGCACGGCTGCGGCCAGGCGCACGGCGGGCAGCCCCTTGCCGCGGACGTCTCCCACGATCATCCGGACGCCGTACCGGGTGTGCACGGCCTCGTACAGATCGCCGCCGATCTGCGCGCCCGTCTCTGCCGCGAGGTACTTGCTGGCCATCTGGACGGGACCGAGCCGGGGCGGCACAGGCCGCAGCAGAACCCGTTGTGCTGCCTCGGCGACCCGGCGAACCTGGTTGAGCTCGCGCCGTCTGCGCGTGCGCACTGCACTACTCATGGCGACACTGGCCGCCGGCACTACGAGGAGGGAGCACGCCGATCGCGGTGCCCATGTTGATGCCCCAGTAGCCGAACGGCCCGTCGCTGCCGATCTCCGCGAGCTTCTGGAGGGCGTCCAGGGCCGCCAGGTACTCGGGCACGACGAGCCCCGCCAGGTGGGCGTTGTAGCGGACGACGACCGGGCCTGCCGGCTCGCCCGCCGCCCTCACCCGGAACAGCTCGGCGATCTCCTCCTCGTCGTGCTCCGTGCGCGGCCGGTCGCCGTGACCAGGCGCGTCGATGACGGCGACGTGGAAGCCGCTGCCGGTCACGAGGAGGCGCCCCCGGCCGGCCAGCGCCGGGCGGTTCTGGTGGTTACCGCCAGCAGCCAGGCGGTGGAGAGCGGGTAGGTGGCGTCAGCGACCTCGTTGAGGAGTCCTTCGCGGGTCCAGCGGCCGAGCTGGACGCAGAAGCTGTCGTAGCGGGTGGTGATCCCGAGGGCTGCGGCACGGTCGCGGGCGTGCCGGACCGGACTGGGTGCGGTGCGCATGATCCGCAGGACCTGGTTGTGTCGTCCGCCAAGTGCGGTGGCTGGGGATCAGGCTGGCTGGCTGAGCGCGGAGATCTACTGCGAGGCTGGTGACATTCTTGCTTGCCAGAGGGCATCCGCTGGTCGGATGCGCCGGATGGCGCGAGGTCGAGCGGAGGCCCGAAGAGGTATCCCGGGGCGGGGCAGGTTCGCCGACATCCACACCGCGGCCAGGCACGCCGGCGCAGTGGCGGCCAGGCACGCCGGGCCAGTCGGGGCGTGGCTGTCGCCGACCGGGCGCTGGATGTCCACCGCGTAGGTGGAGAAGGTGGTGAAACCGACGAGGACACGGATGCCGTGTTGCGCGTCAGATCTTGACGGCGGTGTGCCGCGCCGCTGGTCGAGCTCGTCGCCAACGCCATCACCGGCCGCGTCCTCGGCGTCGCTCAGATCCATCCCGACTGGTGGAGCGACAGGTAAATGTGCAGATACCGAACCGGGTTTCCACACCGCGGGGAATGGCAGCACAGGACGCAAGATGAGATGATCGGCATGTTGCGTCCGATCTGGAACGGCACGGTGCCCACTCAGGCACCCCGCGCGAAGGTGGTTGGGGCGACAGGTATTTCTGGGCGGGGTCCCTGCGCCGGGAGCACTTCCTCGACAGTCCGCCCCACGACGGTGTGCCCGCGGACACGGGTCGCCCGCTACCACACCGGTGCGCATCGACGGCCGACTCAACCCGGCGTAGCCCGGTGCTGCCTCCTCGCCGGCAGCATCAGGAACCACGTCGGAAGGGCGTGATGGCTGGAGCCCCCGAGTAGGCGTCGTACGCCGTAGCACCACGGGCGGCCGCGAGGTCGGCGCGCAAACTCCGCCGGGGCCCTGCCCCAGTGCCCCGCCTGTGGAGAGGAGACTCCGATGGCCAGGACCGCGGTCGAGCTGTCCGCCGGGGGGAGCCTGGGTGCCATCCAGGTGGGCATGTTGCCGGCGGCGGCCGACCACGATGTCGACCTGCTGGTGGGTACGTCCGTGGGGGCGGTCAACGGAGCCCGCCTCGCCGGGCATCCCGGGCGGCGGGGGGCAGAGGCGCCGGCCGACCTGTGGCGGGCCGTGCGCCGTGACGACATCTTCCCCGTCCAGCCCATACGTGAGCTGCTCGCTCTGACCGGCCGGGGCAGCCGTCTCGTCGCCGCCGATCCCTTCCGGTGGCTGCTTGAGCAGCCTGCGGGCGTCGGGCGTCTGAAGGGCGCCGCCTGCCAACTGTGCTTGACGGCCGCCGAGGTCACGACCGGCAGGCAGGCGGTGCTCTCCCGCGGCCCGGTCGTCGACGCGGGGATGGCCGGCGCCGCGGCACCCGGAGTGTTTCCTCCGGTGCGGTTCGCGCAACGGGACCTGATTGACGGCGCAGCGGCGAACCGCACGCCGATCTCGGATGCCGTGGAGGCCGGAGCGCAGACGGTGTACGTGCTGCACGCCGGCTACGCCTGCGCGCCGGCCACAGGACCCGGGTCGGCCCTGGGCATGGACGTGCACGCGCTCACGCTGATTCTGCAGCAGTGTCTGCTGGTCGACGTCGCCGCGTACGGTTCCCCGGTTGCAGATGCAGGTGGCACCGCCGCTGTGCCCGCTGGGCATCTCCCCGGCCGCTTTCCGCCACAACCGCGAACTCGTCACAGGCGCCCAGGAGAGCACCCGCAATTGGCTCGCCGACGGAGCGCCCAGCGATCCGCCGTACCTGCAGACGCACGCGCATCAATGATCGGTTGCGGCCTTCGCGGGCAGCCGACGTCAGGGTGAGGAGGTCCGGCAACTCGGAGGTGTTCCGGATGGAAAAAGGCTCTTCGGGGTCGGCCGTCGACGGGCGGCCGGAGCGCCACGACGGGTACGCGCCGCTGCGGGAGTACGCGGCCATCGGGGACGGCCGCACCGTCGCGCTGGTGGCCCGCGACGGTGCCGTGGACTGGCTGCCGGTGCCCGATCTGGACTCCCCGACGGTGTTCGCCGCGGTCCTCGACAGTCAACACGGTGGCAGCTGCACGCTGCGGCCGACCGTGCCCTGGACAGTGGCCCGCCGCTACCTGCCTGGCACCAACGTGCTGGAGACCACCTTCACCACCGCCCTGGGCGCGGTCCGTGTCACCGACGCGATGACGGTGCCGGACGCCCGTCTGGCGCCCATGCGGGAGCTGCAGCGCAGGGTCGACGGGCTGTCGGGAAGCGTGCCGATGCACTGGAGCGTGTCCCCCCGCTTCGGCTACAGCAGCGGCCCGACGCGCATCCGCACGCGGGCAGGAGCCCCGGTGGCCTCCTGCGGGGCGGACGCGGTCGCGGTCTGCACCTGGCAGGCCGGCCGGCCGCAGTGCACCGAGTCTGCGATCAGCGGCCGCTTCGAAACCCGGACGGGGTCCCGCGCACTGATCGCCTTGTCCTTCGCCCACCAGGAGCCGCTGATCCTCCCCTCGTGTGACGCGTGCGACGCGCGCCTGGTACACACCTGCGCGGCCTGGCGCCGCTGGCTGGGCGAGCGTGCCTGTGGCGGGCCGTGGCAGCAGGCGGTGGAGCGCAGCGCCCTGGCGCTGAAGCTGCTGGTCTTCGCCCCCTCGGGCACGATCGCGGCAGCCGCCACGTCCTCATTGCCCGAGCAGATCGGCGGGATCCGCAACTGGGACTACCGGTTCTCCTGGATCCGGGACTCGGCCTTCACCCTGGAAGCGTTCCTGCGGCTGGGCTGCGCCCGCGAGGCGCACGCCTACTTCTGGTGGCTGATGCACGCCACCCAGCTCACCCATCCGCGCCTGCGCGTGCTCTACGAGCTGGACGGCGGCGCCCGCGCGATTGAGCGCACGCTGCCGCTCCAGGGCTACCAGGGATCCTCGCCGGCCCGGATCGGTAACGCAGCCTCCGACCAGCTGCAGCTGGACACCTACGGTGAGCTGCTCCAGACCGCATGGCTGTACGCGCAAGCCGCAGGACGGCTGGACGCCGACATCGCCCGCCGCGTCGCAGAGATGGCCGACCTGGTGTGCAGGCTGTGGCGGGAGCCCGACGCGGGGATCTGGGAGGTCCGCAGCCGCCCGCTGCACTTCACCCAGTCCAAGATGATGTGCTGGGTGGCCCTGGACCGCGCCACACGCATGGCCGACCTTCAGCTCGTCTCCGCCCGACACGCCGACCGCTGGCGGCACGAACGCCAGGCGATCAGGCAGTTCATCGAGACCCGGTGCTTCAGCGACCGCAAGCACAGTTACACCCGCACGGCCGGCAGCGAGGAGGTGGACGCCAGCCTGCTGCTCGGCCTGCTGTACGGCTACGCGGACCCCGGCCGGCCGCGGCTGCGCGGCACGGTCGAGGCCATCCGCCGCGAGCTGGCCCACGGCCCGTTCGTCCACCGCTACAGCGACGCCGACGGCCTGCCCGGCAGCGAGGGCGCGTTCCTGGCCTGTTCCTTCTGGCTCGCCGAGGCCCTGGCCGACTGCGGACGCGTCACGGAAGCCGCCGACCTGATGGACCAGCTGATCACGTTGGCCAACGACGTCGGCCTGTACAGCGAGGAGATCGACCCGGCCGACGGCGCGTTCCTGGGCAACCTGCCGCAGGCCCTCAGCCACCTGGCGCTGATCAGCGCCGCCTGCACCCTCACCGAACGGGACCAGCGATGAGTGTGACAGCAGCGCTCGCGGGCGGGTTCCTCGGGACCCTGGTCCTCACCACCATGTTGCGGGCGGCGGGCGAACTCAGGCTCACCCGCATCGACCTCCCCTTCCTGCTCGGCAGCGCCTTCACCGCCAACCGCACCCGCGCCAAGGCCCTCGGTTACCTGCTGCACTTCACCATCGGACAGCTCTTCGCCCTCGGCTACTACGCCCTGTTCATTGCCCTGGGCCACAGCAGCTGGTGGCTGGGGACGCTGTTCGGACTCGCCCACGGCGTGTTCGCCGGCACCGTACTGGTCAACATCCTGCTGCCCCTGGTCCACCCCCGTATGGGCACCCCCCTCACCAGCGCCCCCGATGTGTCGCTGCTGGAACCTCCCGGCTTCCTCATGCTCAACTACGGCCTGGCCACCCCGATCGTCACCCTCGTCGCGCACCTCGCCTACGGCGCCGTCGTCGGCGCCTTCACCTCCCTGAGCGCATAGCCGGCCCGGGCTCGGCGTGGCCGCGGCGTCACCGCGCCTGCCGACGTCCACGCCGGGCGGCAGCCTCAGGCCGGACGCCCGGCGAAGACGGTGAACCCGAGCGGGCACGTGACGCCCTCGGCCGCCGCGCCGACTATCGCCGGTGCAGGCGGGCGTACACGGTCATCTATCGAAGCGACCGGAAGCCCGCGCGGAGCTCTCCGACGAAGAGGTCCGGCTGCTCCCAGGCAGCGAAGTGACCACCCTTGGGCAGCTTGTTGTAGTGGACGAGGTTCGGGTATGCCTGCTCCGACCAGCTCTTGGGGGCCTGGTAGAGCTCGTCGGGGAAGACACTCACGGCGACCGGGAGCTTGACGCCCTTCGAACCGAAGAACGGAGTCTTGTTCTCCGCGTAGAGGCGGGCCGCGGAGATCGCCGTGTTCGTCAGCCAGAAGAGCGTGATGTTGTCCAGGACGTCGTCCCGCGTCAGGCCCTCACTCACTCCGTTGAAGGACCGGGTGATCAGCTCCAGGCTGGCCTTGTCGTGGTCGAGCAGGAAGGCCGCCAGGCCGACCGGCGAGTCCGCGAGCGCGGTCAGCGACTGCGGGCGTGAGCCCATCATGTAGGCGTAGTAGACGTGCCGGTACACGAAGTCGAGCTGCTCGACGGCACGCTTCTCCTCGTCATTGGCCAGAACGACGTCGGACGGCAGCGGGTTGCCGGCGATGACGGCCTGCTCGATGGCGGGCGGAATCACCTTGGGCATGTTGGTGTGGATGCCGACCAGGCCCTCGGGCTCCTGCACGCCCATGAGGTCGGTGACGACCGCGCCCCAGTCGCCACCCTGCGCGACGTACTTGGTGTAGCCCAGGCGCTTCATCAGCTCGCCCCAGGCGCGGGCGATGTGCTCGGGGTCCCAGCCCTTGGAGGCCGGCTTGCCGGAGAAGCCGTAGCCGGGCATCGACGGGATCACCACGTGGAAGGCGTCCGAGGCGTTGCCCCCGTGGGCCGTCGGGTTCGTGAGCGGCTCGATGATCTTCAGCTGCTCGATGATCGAGCCCGGCCAGCCGTGCGTGACGATCACCGGCAGGGCGTTCTCGTGCTTCGAGCGGACGTGGATGAAATGAATGTCCAGCCCGTCGATCTCGGTGGTGAACTGCGGGTAGGAATTCAGCCGCGCCTCGACCTTGCGCCAGTCGTACTCCGTCGCCCAGTAGCGTGCCAGCTCCTTGATGGTGGCCAGCTGGGTGCCCTGGGACTGATCGGCGACGGTCTCTTTCTCGGGGAAACGCGTCGCCTCGATGCGCGCACGCAGGTCCTGGAGCTCCGCCTCGGGGAACTCGAACGTGAACGGCCGGATGGTCGTCGATGCGGAAGTGTCAGACATGTGGGGGTTGGTCTCCTTGCATTGTCGGCGACCCTGCGTCGCCGGCTCATCCACAGTCGTTCAGGTCTGCGTGCGTCGCCCCAGGGAAAACCCCGGGGTGTCCCCTTGGCCGGAACCCGGGGATGGACGATTCCCGTACAACTACGGAAAGCGCCCAAAAGGGAATACGGTCGAGGCAGCGCATCAAAGTGGCGCTCCAGGAAGATCAACCCATGGATGTACAGGCCATCGATTCGGGGGTCGCGCTACAGGGCCGGGGCCAGGAGCTGGCCGCGCTGGAGCGGGTCCTGGCCACAGCGCGGGCGGGCAACAGCGCGGTCCTGGTCCTGCGCGGCGAGGCCGGGATCGGCAAGACCGCGTTGCTGGACTACGCAGCGCGCCGGGCAATCGGGTTCCGCGCCCTCGGCATCGCAGGCATAGAGCCGGAGATGGAGCTCCCCTTCGCGAGCCTTCACCAGCTCTGCGCACCCTTGCTGGGCCGGTTCCACCAGCTGCCCGGTCCGCAGCGCGATGCACTGTCCGTCGCGTTCGGACTGCAGGAGGGCGAGGCACCGAATCGGTTCCTGGTGGGCCTGGCTGTGCTCGGACTGCTGGCCGGCGCCGCCGAGGACCGACCACTGGCCTGCCTCGTCGACGATGCGCAGTGGCTGGATGAGGAATCCCTGCGGGTGCTGGTATTCGTGGCCAGGCGATTGGTGGCCGAATCGGTAGCCTTGATCTTCGCCGTGCGGGATGCCGATGACGGTCGTGAGCTGGTCGGTCTGCCGGAGCTGATCATCGAGGGCCTGAGTGAGCGCGACGCGCGTGCCCTGCTGGCTTCGGCGGTCCACGTGCCGCTCGACCCGCTGGTAAGGGACCGGATCGTCGCCGAAACACACGGCAACCCGATGGCCCTGCTCCAACTGCCGCACGCGCTGGCGCCCGCCGAGCTGGCGGGCGGCTTCTGGCTTCCCGGCAGGCGCCCCCTGGCAAGTCACATCGAAAGCGCCTTTCACCAGCAGTTCCGATCGCTTCCGGCGGACAGCCGGCGTCTTCTGCTGACGGCCGCGGCCGAGCCGACCGGAGATGTGGATCTGTTGTGGCGCGCAGCCGGTCTGCAGGGGATACCGGTGGACGCCGCAGCACCGGCCGAGGCCGCGGGACTGGTCGAGTTCGATACCAGGGTGCGATTCCACCACCCCCTGGTGCGCTCGGCCATCTACCGGAGGACGTCCGCGCCGGGACGCCGGGCGGCGCACCGGGCGCTGGCAGAAGCCACCGATCCCCACCTTGATCCTGATCGCAGGGCCTGGCACCGTGCTCATGCCGCCAACCGGCCCGACGAGGGCATCGCCGTCGACCTGGAGCGCTCGGCCGGCCGGGCCCAAGGCAGGGGAGGAATCGCTGCGGCGGCCTCGTTCCTGCGACAGGCGACGGAACTGACTCCTGATCCCGCACGCCGCGTCGGCCGTGCGCTGGCCGCCGCTCAGGCCCACATCGACGCAGGCGGAGCTGACCAGGCCCACACCCTGCTGGCCGTCGCGGAGGCCGGCCCACTCGACGATCTGCAGCGCGCCCGACTCGAGCGGCTGCGAGCCCGGCTGGTGTTCTCCCAGGTGCGGGGCAGCTCAGCGCCGCGGCTCCTGCTCGACGCCGCAAACCGGCTGGCACCTCTCGACGCCGCCCTTGCCCGCGACACCCTGCTGGAGACGGTCGGCGCTGCGATCTTTGCCGGCCGTCTGAGCGACGGACCCGGGCTGCGGGAGGTGGCCGAGGCAGCCCGCGCCGGACCGCCGCCGCAGACGCCGCCGCGGACGGTAGACGTTGTTCTGGACGGCATCGCCAGCCGGATCCTCGATGACTACGGCCCCGGCGTTGCCGCCCTCAGGCATGCACTGCACGTCGTCCGGCAGAAGCAGGAGACCGGCGCGACGGATGCGGACAGGCACTGGCTGTGGCTGGCGTTCCGTGTGACACCCGAGCCTCTCGCACCTGAGCTGTGGGACGACGACGCGTGGCATGAGCTGGCGCTGGGCGCCGTCGGCCGCGCCCGCGAGGCGGGGGCGCTCGCCGTCCTCCCGATGGCGCTGACCTACCAGGCGTGCTCCCACGTCCACGCCGGCGCATTCGACACCGCAGCGGCTCTGATCGACGAGGCCACGGCGGTCTCGGAGGCAATGGGCGGCGTACCCATGATGTACACGTCGCTGGTGCTCGCTGCCTGGCGAGGACAGGCCTCCAAGGCACTGGAACTCATCGAGACCACCATCGAAGAAGTGCGTCCCAGGGGTGAAGGGCGCGTCCTCGGCCTGGCCGAGTACGCGACCGCTCTGCTGTACAACGGACTCGGCCGCTACGACGCCGCGCTGGCAGCCGCGACGCGCGCATGCCAGTACGAGGATCTGGGCTTCTTCGGGTGGGCACTGGCCGAACTGATCGAGGCGGCCGCCCGCAGCGGGCAGCCGGAGGCCGGCGAGGCGGCGCTGGACGATCTCACCGAGCGCACACACGAGACCGGTACCGAGTGGGCCCTGGGCGCAGGGGCCTGCTCGCGCGCGCTGCTGAGCGACGACCAGGCCGCCGACGCGCTCTACCGGGAGGCGATCGAGCGTCTTGGACGCTGCCGCATCGCCGTCCAGCTCGCCCGCGCCCACCTGCTGTACGGCGAGTGGCTGCGGCGCCGGAACCGCCGTCAGGACAGCCGTACTCAACTACGCTCCGCCTACGAGGCATTCAGCCGGTTCGGAGCCGACGGCTTCGCCGAACGCGCCCGCAGGGAACTCCTGGCGACCGGAGAAACCGTACGCAAGCGAACGGCCGGCGCCGTCGCCGAACTCACCAGTCAAGAAGCCCAAATCGCCAGGCTGGCCGGAGACCACACCAACTCCGAGATCGCTGCGCAGTTGTTCATCAGCCCTCGCACGGTGGAGTGGCACCTCGGCAACGTATTCGCCAAGCTCGGCGTGAGCTCCCGCAGGCACCTTCGCGCAGCGCTGTCTCCTCCGAGAGCGGGGAAGCCGCTGGCCTGACCGTCGCTTCGGAGTGATTGCGCGCGAGCCATGCTCAGAACCTGTGGATCGGGGCGCCGTCGGTGCCCGGCATCCGGATGTCCAGCAGGACCAGGTCGGGGCGGGTACGGCCGACCGCGTCGATCCCGTCGGCCGTGAGGATCATGCCGAAGCCGGTGCGGACCAGCGCCTGGTCGCCGGCGATCACTACGCGCGGGGCTCTCGTCACGCGGGCTGCTCGACGGGGATGACGGCGCGGACCTGGAAGCCGCCGATGGGGCGCTCGCCGGTCTGCAGGGTGCCGCCGTGGGCGGCCAGACGCTCGCGCAGGCCGTCCAGTCCGCGCCCGTCGCGTTCCGGCCGCGTACTCCGCGATGTATCCGGGCCGCTTGGCCACAGTGCGGCCGTCGGCGGTGCGGTACCAGGACGTGCAGGTCGTCCACACCGTGCCGGCGAAGCGAGCCTGCAAGGCGTGAGGAATCAGTGAGGCTGCGGCAGGTTCCGACCCGGCTCATGCAGCCCGGCCCGCTGCACCAGCGCACGTGCTCGGCAGGACTGCTACGCCTCCACGTACGCGGCGATCGTGATGGACTGGAGAGCAGTGACGTAGTAGATCACCCGGGCCCGTCAACGTCGTCGGTGTAGTCGCGCAGCAGGGTGTCCGGCACGGGGGTGCCCAGCTCCGGTTTGACGCTGATCGCGACGATCGCGCGGTCCAGGCGGTGCGTCTCGGCCGCCGTCAGCTCGGACAGCTGGCGCAGGGATACACACCTCGCTCACTGACCAAACACGGACCAGCCCCCTCACGGGGGGAGAACTGGAACAGGGGCCTCACACGGTGCGGGATACGACCGCACCGAGACGCCTGACCGGCGTGCATCCGGCCCGGCGCGCGCTACGCCGCCGTGTGCGAGGCAATCTCGCTCCGCCCACCGCAGATGTGACCACGGTGGTCGAGCAGGCACCGGGTCGTCACATGGGTTTCAGGATCCTGGCAAGTGCATCCCTCAGTTCCGGGGTGGTGCGCCCCTAGCCTGGCAGAGGAGTTGATGCCCCATCAGTGAGGAGTGACTTGTCATGCACCGCCGATCCCTGCTTCTCTCGGGACTGGGTGCCACCACGGCCGCCGCCACTGCCCTCACCGGGGCCGCGCCGGCGCCGACCACCGACCGGACAGAGCAGAGCCGCGACCGCAACGGCGGCCTTCCCGCCGCGCAACACCGCCAACTGACCCTGCTGGTACAGCAGTACCTTGCCGACCGGGCGGCCCGGGTGACCGCGGCCCGGCCGGCGCCGAACCAGGCCGCGGCCCTCCCCCTCACCTCCGATCTGGTCCGCGACTACCGCAGTGACGCCGACCGCCTCGACGGCGTCCGCGACCGGACCGCCGCGTTGCACAGCGGCTACACCCGCGCCCGCACCACTGCCGAGCTCACCGATGTCCGCGTGCACGGTGGCACCGTCACTGCCCGAGCGGTGGAACACACCGCGCTGTACTTCGCCCGCACCGCGCCCGGCTCCCCGGCAAGCACCCGCTACCGCAGCGCGCACCACGTGGTCTTCCACCAGATCAACGGCGCCTGGGCGCTGGCGGGTTGCCGCTACCTGCCCACCAATGCATACTCGCGCCCGCTGACCCAGTTCCCCGAGTCGATTCCGGAGCCGATGCGCCTCCGGGTGGTACCGAACGCAGTCCCGCAGGCGGGACGGCGCCCGGCCAAGGCCGATCCGTCCGGCCGGCAGTCCGCTGCCAAGCCCGCGGACGGCGGCTACGACTACAGCGCCATGATCTCCTACGCCGAGCAGTGGTGGAACGACCGCAACTTCCTCGCGTACCCGGTCTACGACGACGACTGCACCAACTTCATATCGCAGTGCCTCGTCACCGGCGGCTGGCTGACCGAAGGCTCCTGGCCGGACAATTCCCGCGACGACAACTCCTGCTGGTACTGCTACGGGTTCTTCTACAACACTTCCTACACCTGGGCCGGCGCCGAGAACTTCTTCGTGTACGCCACCCAGAACTCCAAGCGCACCACCGTGCTCGACAACGCCTATGACCTGACCCCGTCGGACATCCTGCAGTACAACTTCTCCCACGCCCCCAACGACATCCAGCACACCCAGATCTGCACCGGCTGGAACGAATCACCACTCATGACCCAGCACACCGACGACTACGCCGACCGCCCCCTCTCCGAGATCCTGTCCGATCCCGCCAACGGCAGTGCGTGGCTCTACCCCCTACAGACCTGAGGGCCATCACACAGGCACACCGTTACGTGCTCAGTCTCAGGGTGGCTGTGTCCCCTCAGCGAGCCGGCCAGCGACGGTTGGGAAAGGCCGCTGGCCGACGGTGTGTGTGCTCGAGGAGAGGTGCCATTTCGCTCGGGTCAGTTGGCCACGGCGCTCCCTACCGCAATCTCACGGAACCATGCCCCCTACGCCCCTGTCCGAGGTCAGGCGGGCAGGGCCGGCGGGCCCGTCCGGAGCCACCGCGCGTCCGGACTCAGGTGGCCTGCAGCTCCAGCAGCGACCCCACTAGCCGGTCCACCTCCTCCCTCGTGTTGTACAGCGCCAGCGACGCGCGGGCCGCCGAGTCGAGGCCGTAGTGGGCCAGGGCCGGCTGGGCGCAGTGGTGGCCGGCCCGGATGGCGATGCCTTCGTGGTCCAGCCAGTCGGCGATCTCGTTCGGAGTGTGGCCGGGCAGGGTGAAGGTCAGTACGCCGATCCGCTCGGCCGCCGGGCCCAGCAGTTCGAGGCCCGGGACCCTGGTCAGGGCCTCCTGCGCGTAGGCCATCAGCTGCGTCTCGTAGTCCGCCACCGCCGTGCGGTCGAAGGCTGTCAGCCAGTTGAGGGCGGACAGCAGTCCGGCCACGCCGGAGATGTGGCCGGTGCCGGCCTCGAAGCGGTGGGGTACCGGGGCGTAGGTGGTGCGGTCGAAGCTCACCGATTCGATCATGTTGCCGCCCGACTGCCACGGCGCCATGGTCTGGAGGATCTCCGGTTTTGCGTACAGGGCACCGATGCCCGTGGGGGCGTAGATCTTGTGGCCGGAGAAGGTGTAGAAGTCGGCGTCCAGGTCCTGTACGTCCACGGGAAAGTGCGCCACCGCCTGTGCCCCGTCCACCAGCACCTTCGCCTGATAGCGGTGTGCCAGCGCCGTCATCTCCCCCACCGGTGGCACAGTACCGAGGACGTTCGAGGCGTGGCTGATGACCACGAGCCGGGTCCGCATGGAGAGCAGATCGGCGTACGCCTCCTGGTCGATGCTGCCGTCCGGCCGCAGGGGTACGGGCACGACGCGCGCTCGTGTCTCCTTGGCGACCAGCTGCCAGGGCACGATGTTCGCGTGGTGTTCGAGCACCGGCACCAGGATGTCGTCTCCGGGGCCGAGGTTGGCGCGCCCCCAGCTCTGTGCGGCCAGGTTGATCGCCTCGGTCGTTCCCCGGGTGAAGACGATGCTCTCCGGCGAGGGCACGCCCAGGAACTGCGCGACCGCGGCCCGGCCCGTCTCGTACATCTCTGTCGCCTCGCGCGCCATGGTGTGTGCGCCCCGGTGGATGTTGGAGTTGGCGACGGCGTAGAACGCCGCCAGCGTCTCGATCACCTGCCGGGGCTTCTGCGTGGTGGCACCGTTGTCCAGCCAGATCAGCGGGCGGCCATTGACCGTCCGGTGCAGGATCGGTACGTCCCGGCGGGCGGCTTCGGGCGAGAAACCCTGGGAGGCGCCGAACGGGTGGGGAGCCATGGCCTGGCCCGTGAGCCCCGGAGACCCGGGCAACCCGGGGACTGCGGCGGCTTCGGGGCCAGTGGCGGTGGTGAGCCCGGGAACCGCGGTCAGGCCCGGAGAGGTCGGCGCCGTCAGACCGGTGAGCCCGGCAACGTCAGGAGTAGTCATGGTACTTGGACACCTCGACGTTCTGGAGCACCGCGAGCGCGTCCTCCACCAGTACCGCCGCGTTGAAGTACGCCGTCATCAGGTACGAGGTGATGCCCTTCTGGTCCACGCCCATGTCCTTCATGGCCAGGCCCGGCTCGACCTCGTCGGCCACCTTCGACGGCCGCAGGCCCACCACTCCCTGTTCCGCCTCGCCGAGCCGCATCAGCAGGATCTCGGTCGTACCCACGCCCGCGCCCCCGGAGAACCGCACCTTGTCCGACGGCAGCATGGGCACCCCGCGCCAGGTCAGCAGCGGACTGCCGAAGCGGTTCTCGATCACCGGGGGCACGCCCCGGCGCGTACATTCACGTCCGAACGCCGCGATCGCCTTCGGATGGGCGAGGAAGTACGCGGGCTGTTTCCACACCCGCGTCAGCAACTCGTCCAGGTCGTCGGGGGTGGGCGCGCCGGTGCGCGTCTGTACGCGCTGCCCGGTGGCGACGTTGTTGAAGAGCCCGAACTCCGGGTGGTACAGCATCGAGGCTTCCTGCCGCTCGCGCAGTGCGTGAACGGTGAGGTTCGCTTGGGCACGCGTCTGGTCGATCGGCCCGTTGTAGAGGTCGGAGACACGTGTGTGCACGCGCAGCACGGTCTGCGCGAGTGTCATGTGGTACTCGCGGGGCGCGTCCTCGTAGTCGACGAACGTCCCCGGCAGGTCCGGCTCGCCGACGTGCCCCGCGGTGAGGTCGACGGGGACCTCGGCGCCGGCCATGACGTCGGCGCCGGCGACGTACGCGTCCACCGCGCCGCGTAAGGTCTCGTCCCGCTCGCCGAGCCGTGCGAGCTCCGCGCGCTCCAGGCAGAGGGCGACGCCGGCGGTCAGCGCCTGCACCCGGTACGGCATGGCCTCGGCACGGGTCCACGCACCGAGGTCGAAGAACTGGCCGTCACCGATGACGTCGAGGAGCGCGTCCGCGCCGTACTGCCCGGTCGCGCGCTTCTCGGCGCGCCCGTGGACGATCACCCATAACCGGTCGGCCGGGGCGCTTTCCTGGGCCAGCACCTCGCCCGGCTCGAAGGACACCTGCGTGAACGCGCCGGCCAGTTCCTCCAGCAGCGTCTCGTCCGCCTCACGCAGGTACGGCAGTTCGCGGAGGTCACCTGCGATGACGTGCGGCGTGTCGTCGCCGGTGGTGCTGATGCGGTCGTCGCCGAGGACGTACGTACGGCGCCGGTTGACCCGGTAGACACCGGACTCGACGTCCACCCAGGGCAGTGCACGCAGCAGATAGCGCGGTGTGATGCCGCGCATCTGCGGTGTCGTCTTGGTCGTGTTGGCGAGTTGCCGTGCGGCATCCGGGCCGAGGCTCAACCGCTCGCTCATGGAGAACTCCTCGCAGGTAGGGCGTTGCAACGAGGAGGGATCGTCTGCCCGTCGACCGGTTCACCACAAGAGAGCATTTATCTGCTGATGGCAGGAATTGTGCTCCGTGCACAGATTCGAGGGCCGCACCCACGCCCGAGCGACCCCTGTCTCCGCAGGTCGCGACATGTGAGGGTCGCAGGGATTTTCTACCGGCACGGAGACGGCCACACATCCGAATCATCCATAGAGGGCCAAATTTCACCTCATATGAATGCTTTGCGAATCCCAAAGAAGCGATTATCGACCTCGGCCGATCGAAGTCGTGCATCAAGGGCCGACACCCAGGACGGTCGAGGCGTTGCAGCCGACAGAACGGGGGCTGCCCGGATCCCGGCAGCCGTTCGATGAATCCCCAAGGGCGGCCACCCCTGGCGGTGGCCGACCCGGTGGATCAGGTGGCTGTCAGAGACCGCGGTGGCGGCCTTGCGCAGGGGCCGGTGAGGTGGTGCAGGTGGGGTAACCGGCCGGGGCCGCCTTGTGCCGTGCGGGCGCTCTTCCCTGGCCACCCGACCGCCGCGGCGCCGGGAACCGTCCGCGTTCAGGGAACCGGGACCGCACCGCACGGCGCCCCCCTGCGTCCATAACCCGATGTTCTGGGCATCCGAGAGCTGTCCGTCGGGGCCGTCCGCCTCCACCCTTGGCCCAGGCCTGCTGTGCAATGTCACATCACATAGGAGCTCAATCGTGAGAGCACGACGATCCGGGATGGTCATGGTCGCCGCCCTCGGACTCGTCGCCGTCGCCGGCTGCGGGGGAGCCGGCGGGGGCGACGGCCAGGGCGGGCCCGCGAGCAAGGGGGGCACACTTCACGTGCTCTCCAGCACCGACCTGGAGCACCTCGATCCGGCCCGCAACTACGTCACCTCCTCCGAGGACGTCGGCCGGCTCATCTACCGGACGCTGACGACGTACGCCGCGGCGCCCGGCCCGGCCGGCGGAAGGATCGTGCCGGACCTGGCGACGGACACCGGACGCCCGAGCGCCGATGGCCGCACCTGGACCTTCACGCTCAAGGCGGGGGTGAAGTTCGAGGACGGGCGGGCCATCACCAGCCGGGACATCAAGTACGGGGTCGAGCGGACGTTCGCCGCGGAACTCCCCGAAGGGCCGCCGTACGCGCGGATGTGGCTTGCCGGGGGCCGGAGTTACAAGGGCCCCTACGAGGACAAGCACGGGCTCGCCTCGATCGAGACCCCGGACGACAGGACGATCGTCTTCAAGCTCAACCGGCCGGTGGCCGACTTCGGTTCGGCGGTGTCGCTGCCGGCCTTCGCCCCGGTTCCGCAGGACAAGGACACCGGAGTCCGTTACGACAGCAGGCCCTTCTCCTCCGGTCCGTACAAGATCGGGACCTTCGAACCCAAGAAGCGGCTCACGCTGGTCCGCAACACCCACTGGAGCCCGGCCACCGACACAGTGCGCAAAGGTCTGCCCGACGAGATCGTGATCGATCTCGACCTCGACCCGGCCGTCGTCGACCAGCGGCTCATCGCCGCTCAGGGACAGGACGCGGACGCCGTCGCCTTCGCGCCGGTCGGACCGGCCTCCGTCGGACCGGTGATGGCCAACCCCGCGGCGCGCAAACGGCTGGTCACCGGCGAGTCGATCAATACGCGCTATCTGAGCATCAACACCCGCCACAAGCCGCTCGACGACGTCCGGGTGCGGCAGGCGATCGCCTACGCGCTGGACAAGGACGCGCTGCGCACGGCCCGGGGCGGCCCGATCGCCGGCAAGCTGGCGACCACTCTGCTACCGCCGTCGCTGCCGGGCGCCGTCCCCGACGATCCGTTCCCGAGCCCGGGCGGCAAGGGCGATCCGGCCAGGGCCAAGGCGCTGCTGGCCCAGGCGGGCCACGCCTCGGGCCTGACCCTCACGCTCGACACACCGGCCACCGCGGGCGGCCAGGCGCAGGGCGAGGCCGTGCAGGCGTCCCTGGCCAAGGCCGGGATCAAGGTGAACATCAACGCGATCAGTTCGTCGGCGTTCTACAGCACGGTCGGGAACACCTCCCAGGAACACGACCTGGTGATCGACGGCTGGACGCCCGACTGGCCCGGTGCCTCCACCTACCTGCCCCTCGTCTTCGACGGCCGGCTGATCACCCCCGAGGGCAACAACAACCACGCCCAGTACAACTCCCCCGCCGTCAACGCCCGCATCGACGCGATCGCCAGGATGAAGGATCCAGCGGCCGCCGCGACGGCGTACGGCGAACTGGCCCGGCAGATCATGCACGACGCTCCGGTCGTACCGTTCCTGTGGGACAAGGCGGCCGTCCTAACCGGGCCTCATGTCACCGGCGCCTATGGGCACATCGCCTACGTCGGCGAGCTGGATCTGGTCTCCCTGGGACTGAGCAAGTGACCGCCACGCTCCCCGCCCCGGTACCGTCCGACGCGGCGCATCGCGTCGTACCCCACGAGACCTCCCTGTTGCGCCGGCTGCTGGCCCAGCGGTCCGCCACGGTCGCGCTGACGGTGGTCGTGCTCCTGGTGCTGATCGCCCTCGCGGCCCCGCTGATCGCCTGGTCGGCCGGCACGTCCCCGACCGACTTCCATTCCGAAGCGGTGGACCCGGCGCTCGGCGGACTGCCGCGCGGCACCGGAGGCGGGATCAGCGCCGCACACTGGCTGGGCGTCGAGCCCGGCAGCGGCCGGGACATCCTCGCCCGTGTCGTCTACGGCGCCCGGGTCTCGCTGCTGATCGCCCTGCTCGCCACCGCTGTGTCGGTGGCTCTCGGTACGGCGCTGGGGCTGGCCGCCGGGTTCTTCGGTGGCTGGACCGACGCCGTCGTCGGCAGGCTGATGGACCTGCTCATGTCCTTTCCCGCGCTCATCTTCATGATCGCGCTGATCTCCGCGGCGCCAGGTGTGAACCGGCAGTTGCTGCTGGTCGTCGTGCTCGGCTTCTTCGGGTGGCCGTACGTCGGGCGGATCGTGCGCGGGCAGGCGATGGTGCTGGCCCGCGGCGAGTTCGTGGCCGCGGCCCGGGTGCTCGGTGCCTCCCGGCGCGCCCTGCTGGTGCGGGAGGTGCTGCCCAACCTGAGCGGGCCGATCCTCGTGGTGGCGACCATGTCGATCCCCGGCTACGTCGCCACCGAGGCGGGCCTGTCCTTCCTCGGCATCGGAGTGCGCCCGCCGACCCCCTCCTGGGGCCAGATGATCGCCTCCGCTGTGCCGTGGTACGCCGCCGACCCCGTCTACTTCCTCGTCCCGGGCGTCTTCCTGTTCGTCACCGTGCTCGCCTTCAACGTGCTGGGCGACGCGGTACGGGACGCACTCGACCCGCGGAGGCGCCGCCGATGATCCTCTATGTCCTGCGCAGACTGGCCGCGACGGCGGCGATCCTGCTGGTGATCTGCGCGGCCACCTTCGCGATCTTCTATCTGATGCCCGCCGACCCGGCGCAGGGCGCCTGCGGCAAGGCGTGCAGCCCGGAGCGGATCGCCGAGATCCGTACCACGCTCGGCCTGAACCACCCGGTGCTCGTGCAGTTCCGCGACTATCTCGTCGGTATCGTGGCCGGCCGCGGATACGGCACGGGTGCGCATGCCGTGAACTGTCCCGCCCCGTGCCTGGGGTTCAGCTTCCAGACCGATCAGCCGGTGTGGCGGATGCTCACGGACCGGCTGCCGGTCAGCATCTCGATCGCCATGGGCGCGGCGGCGTTGTGGCTGGTCGTCGGTGTCACAGCGGGTGTGATCTCGGCTCTGCGCCGAGGCAGCCTGTGGGACCGGGCGGCGATGACGGCGGCGCTGGGCGGTGTCTCGCTGCCGGTGTACTTCACCGCCCTGGTGCTGCAGTACCTGCTCGTCGTCAAGCTCGGTCTGCTGCCCTATCCGCAGGCGATACCGCTCACCGCGGACCCGGTCGGCTGGGTGGAGTCCATGGTCATGCCGTGGATCACGCTGGCGATGCTCTACGCCGGCATCTATGCCCGGATCACCCGCGGCGAGATGCTCGACAGTCTCGGCCAGAACTACGTCCGCACCGCCCGGGCCAAGGGCCTGCCCGAGCCGACCGTGCTGCGCCGGCATGCGCTGCGGCCGGCGCTGATGCCCATCGTGACGATCTTCGGGATGGACCTCGGTGCGCTGCTCGGCGGCGCCCTCATCACCGAGTCGGTCTTCGGACTGCCCGGCGTGGGCAAGCTCGCGGCCGACGCGATCAACAGCGCCGATCAGCCGGTGATCCTCGGGGTGACGCTCTTCGCCGCGGCGTTCGTCGTGCTCGCCAACGTCGCGGTGGACCTGGTCTACGCGCTCCTGGACCCGAGAGTGAGGGCCGTGGGATGACCCTGCTGACCGTACGTGATCTGACCGTGGACTTCGCGGGCGGCGTGCGCGCCGTCGACGGACTCGATCTGGACCTGGCCGCGGGAGCGGTGCTCGGCGTGGTGGGCGAGTCCGGCAGCGGCAAGTCCGTGTCCAGCCTGGCCGTCATGGGACTGCTGCCCGATGCCCGGGTCACGGGTGAAGTCCGGTTCGACGGGCAGCGGTTGACCGGCCTGGACCGGCGGGCGCTGCGCCGGCTGCGCGGCGACCGGATCGCGATGATCTTCCAGGATCCGCTGTCCTGCCTGAACCCCTACTACCCGGTGGGCTTCCAGATCGCCGAGGCCTTCCGTGCGCACCGCCGGGCCGGACGTCGCGAGGGGCACCGCGTCGCGGTGCGGATGCTGGACCGGGTCGGCATCCCCGAGCCCGAGCGGCGCGCCCGCGCGTATCCCCACGAGTTCTCCGGCGGCATGCGCCAGCGCGTGATGATCGCGATGGCCCTGTGTCTGGAGCCCGACCTGCTCATCGCCGACGAACCGACGACCGCGCTCGACGTGACCGTGCAGGCCCAGATCCTGGAATTGCTGCGGGAGTTGCGGGAGCGGTCCGGCACCGCCGTCATGCTCATCACCCATGACATGGGCGTGGTCGCCGGACTGGCCGACGAGGTCGTCGTGATGTACGGCGGCCGAGCGGTCGAGCGGGGCACGGTCCGCGAGGTGTTCTACCGGCCGCGCGACGTCTACACCAAGGGCCTGCTCGCCTGTGTTCCCCGGGTCGATGGGCCGCTGCCCGACCGGTTGCCCACGTTGTCGGCACCGGAGGTGACAGCGTGAACGCCCCCTTGCTTCAGGCGCGCGACCTGGTCAAGCGGTTCCCCGTACGGCACGGCCTGACCCGGCGGCTCGCCGGACACGTCAGGGCGGTCGACGGTGTGTCACTGCGGGTGGACGCGGGCGAAACACTGGGGCTGGTCGGCGAGTCCGGCTGCGGCAAGTCCACGGTCGCCCGGCTGCTGACCCGGCTGATCGAGCCGACGTCGGGCACGGTCTCGGTGTCCGGACGGGAACTGACCACGCCGGGCGAGCAGTTGACACGGCCCGTACGCCGCGACCTGCAGATGATCTTCCAGGATCCGTTCTCCTCGCTCAACCCCCGCCAGACCGTCCGGCAGATCCTGACCGCCCCGTACCGCTACCAGGGACTGACCGCCGACGAACCGGTGGAACAGTTGCTGGAGCGGGTGGGCCTCAGGCCGGAGCACGCCGCCCGCTACCCCCACGAGTTCTCCGGCGGCCAGGCGCAGCGCATCGGGATCGCCCGGGCGCTGGCGCTACGGCCGAAACTGGTGGTGTGCGACGAGCCCGTCTCGGCGCTCGACGTGTCGGTCCAGGCACAGATCCTCAACCTGCTCAAGGACCTGCAGCAGGAGTACGGCCTCGCCTACGTGTTCATCGCGCACGACCTCGGCGCGGTCCGCCAGATCAGCACGCGCGTCGCCGTGATGTACCTGGGTACGGTCGTGGAGACGGCCGACCGGGACACGCTCTACGGCCGCGCCGCGCATCCGTACACCCACGCCCTGCTCTCCGCCGTACCGCTGCCCGACCCTGATGCCGAGCGGGCCCGCGAGCGGATCGTTCTCCGCGGCGACCTGCCCAGTCCCCTCGATCCGCCCAGCGGCTGCCCGTTCCGCACCCGTTGTCCCCGGGCGGCCGACCGCTGCGCCGCCGAGCGGCCCGTGCTGCGCGCGATCGCCTCGGGCCACGAGGTCGCCTGCCACTACCCCGAGCCGCTGGCCCAGCCACCGTCCGTGTCGTTCACCGAGAAGTCGTGCACCGACGTGTCGTGCACCGAGGAAAGGACCTCATGAGCCGTAGCTACCGCCTGCCCGGTCTCGCCGTGACCGACCACTCCTTCACCGTGCCGCTCGACCACACCGCCCCCACGGGACCCTCGATCCAGGTGTTCGCCCGGGAACTGTCCGACCCGGCCCGCGCCGGCGAGCGGCTGCCCTGGCTGCTGTTCCTGCAGGGCGGGCCCGGAGGCAAGTCGCCCCGGCCGCTGAACGCCACCGCCGGGTGGCTCGCCCGTGCCCTCAGGACCCACCGGGTGCTGCTGCTGGACCAACGCGGCACCGGCCGCAGCACCCCGGTCACGGCCCGGTCGGCCGGGCGGTTCTCCGATGCCGGGGAACTGGCCGGCCATCTCGCCCTCTTCCGCGCGGACTCGATCGTCGCCGACGCGGAGCTGATCCGGCATCAGCTGTGCGGCGACGAGCCATGGGAGACGCTCGGCCAGAGCTACGGCGGCTTCATCACCCTGACCTACCTGTCCCAGGCACCCGAAGGACTCCGTGCCTGCTACATCACCGGCGGCCTCTCCGGCCTGGACGCCACCGCCGACGACGTCTACGCCGCCACGTATCCGCGGGTCAGGGAGAAGGTGACCGCGTTCTACGCCCGTTACCCCGGTGACCTCGATCTGGTCCGGCGCATCGCCGGCCTGCTCGATCGCCGGACTGTGCTGCTGCCCGACGGGGACCGGCTCACCGTCCGGCGGCTGCGCACCCTCGGCCTGATGCTGGGCATGGGCGACGGAGCAGCGCGCCTGCACTGGCTGCTGGACGAAGCCCTCGGCGCCGACGGCGAACCCTCGGCGACCTTCCTGCAGCAGGTGATGAACCTGACCGGGCTCATCGAGAACCCGCTCTTCGCCGTGCTCCAGGAAGCCTGCTTCGCGCAGGATGGCAAGCCCACCGACTGGGCCGCCGCCCGAGCGATCGCCGGACGCCCGGAGTTCGCGGAGGACACCGACCCGCTGCTGCTGACCGGCGAGATGTTCTATCCCTGGATGTTCGAGGAGATCGCCGGGCTGCGGCCGTTCCGCGACGCGGTCCAGCTGCTGGCCCGGAGGGCCGACTGGCCCGAGCTGTACTCCCCGTCGCGCCTGGCGGCCAACCAGGTGCCGGTGGCCGCCGCCATCTACCACGACGACATGTACGTGCCCACCGAGCTGTCCCTCCCGACCGCGCACTCGGTCGGCGCGCTACGCGCCTGGGTCACCAACGAGTGGGAGCACGACGGGGTGAGCGCGTCCGGCGAAGTCGTGCTGTCCCGCCTGATGGCCATGGTCACCGGACGCGCCTGACGTCCCCGCACCGACCCGAAGGAGAGACGAGGAGACATGTCCGGATCCCCCCACAGGCTCAGGGCTTTTGCCGCGGGTGCCGCCGCGACGGCGTTCTTGTCGCTCGGCGCCGCCGCTCCGACCCCGACCGCCGCCCAGGCCGCAACCGCCGCTCCGGCGCGCAGCGCGGCTCCGGCCACCGACTGCGCCCTGCCCGGCCGGACCGGCTGGACGGACGAGGGCCACACCACCGACTACACCACCCAGTTCCAGCGCCCCCTCGGCACCAGGCACGTGCTCATGCTGTTCGTCGACTTCCCCGACGCCCAGGCCGCGGGCCCGACCTCCGACTACTACCGGCAACTCGCCCCCGCCGCCGACTGGATGAAGCGCGACTCCTACGGGCGGAGCACGCTGGACATCACCCCGCTCAACCGGTGGATACGGATGCCGCAGGACTCCACCAGCTACGGCTTCCAGCGCGGGATCACCTTCGAGCAGCACGAGGCGTACGTCCGGCAGGCGGTGGCGGCCGCCGACTTGTACGCCGACTTCTCCCGCTACGACATGATCTACATCGTCCCGGCCAAGTCCGCCGCCGCGATCAGCTTCTCGCCGACGTACCTGTACGACCCCACCACGGCGGGCATCACCGCCGACGGCACGCGCATCAAGTGGGCCGTGACGTTCGGGCAGGACATGTGGCACTGGGGCTTCAAGGTCGCCGACCACGAGACCAGCCACACCTTCGGCCTACCCGACCTCTACGCGTTCACCGACGCCGACTACCACCGCTTCGTCGGCGGCTGGGACTTGATGGGCGACATCGCCGGCGCCGCCCCGCAGCACATCGGCTGGGAGCGGTGGAAGTTCGGCTGGATCGACGACCGCCAGGTCGCCTGTCTGGCGGAGAGTGGAAGCCGCACGGTCCGCCTGACGGCTGTGGAAAGTCCCGGCAGTACGAAGATCGCGGTGATCCGTACCGGCGAGACCACCGCCTACGTCGCCGAGTCCCGCAGGGCCATCGGCGAGGACGACCATGCCTGCTCCACCGGCGTGCTCATCTACCAGGTAGACACCTCCGCCCAGACCGGCTACGGCCCGGTCCGGATCGTGAACGGCAACCCCGGCGCCATCCCGCCGACGGGCTGCCGGGCACTGGACATGGCGGCGTTCCACTCCGGCCAGTCCTTCTCCGACCCTGCCACGGGTGTCCGGATCCACGTCGACGACAGCACCCCTCTCCATGACACGGTCTCGCTCTGGTTACGTGCGTGACTGCGGGAGTCGTTTCGAGGTGACTGTGGGAGTCACCATCCGACCGAGTTTGCGACGTCAGTTTGTTTTGACGTCACGTGGGGGCTTGCGGTGGGACCGTGAGGTGTACGCCTCCCGCTGGGGGCCTCATGGGGAACTCGCAGTCCAAGGTCGCGTTGTATGCGGCGATCCGCCGGGATCACCGGTTGGGCATGTCGTTGCGGGCGCTTCAGCGCACGCACAACGTGACCTGGAGGACGGTCCGGCGAGCTCTGGACGGCCAGTGGCCCGAGCCACGGAAGAAGCAGCGGCGCAAGGAGTCCCGGCTCGACCCCTACAAGCCGCTGATCGACGGGATGCTGCCGGCTGATCTGGACGCTCCGCCCAAGCAGCGGCACACCGCCCAGCGGATCTACGACCGGCTGGTCGAAGGCCATGAGGCCGATGACATCTCGTACTCCATGGTCCGCGTCCATGTGAACGACCGCCGCGAGGAGATCCGCCGACAGGCCGGAGTGGGCCCGGAGGCGATGTTCGTGCCGCAGACACACCTGCCCGGAGCTGAGGCTGAGCTCGACTTCGGCGACGTGCACGTGATGCTCGCGGGCAGGATGACCAAGGTCTTCCTGTTCTCGTTGCGGCTGTCCTACTCCGGCAAGGCGGTGCACCGGGTGTTCGCCTCCTGCGGTCAGGAGGCGTTCTTCGAAGGACATCACGCCTTCCGTGTGCTGGGCGGCGTCCCTCGCGGTCGGATCCGTTACGACAATCTGCGGGCCGCGGTCGAACGGGTGCTGGACCTGGGCCGGGCCCGGGTGGAGAACGACCGCTGGACGGCTTTTCGTTCGCACTGGGGCATCGATGCCTTCTACTGCCGTCCCGGCATCGAGGGCGCCCACGAGAAGGGCGGTGTCGAGGGCCAGATCGGCTACTACCGCCAAGGCCCAAGCCGAACAAGCCCAGGTCAGCTGACGGGGCGCCACACGGGAGGAGCCGCCTGACAAGCAGCCGAACCAGCGGGCTGTCCAGGAGCCTCCATGACGCTGAACCTGCGACGCGGGTCAAGCTACGAGCAGGCGGAGGCCGAGATCTGCCGCGTCGAGGTCGGCGAGGTCGCTGTTGCGCTCGACCCACCGGCCGGAGTCGAGGTCGTCACCGAGGCTTCGCACCGCCCGCTGCTCGGCCTCCGGACCGACCCTCGTCCACACTGACATCGCACGGCGCACGTGATCCTCCAGATACGCTCCCGGGCGGCGCCAGTACGCCTCGAACAGGCCGTCAGCGCAGTCCCACGGGATGAGCACCGGCTCAGCGCGGGCGCCGATCGCGTCGGCCATCCCCGCAAGCGAGGGAAACTCTGCGAGGACGGCGGCGAACTCAGGCAGGTAGTCGCGGGTAAGCCAGAACCGGTCCTGCCATCCGGGCTCGTCCGTGTCGAACGTGAGCACCACCACGCGACGGGCCACGCGCCGCATCTCGCGCAGCCCCGCTATCGGGTCCCCCCAGTGGTGAACGGTGGAGACGGCCATCGCGACGTCGAAGGAGTCGTCCTCGAACGGCAGGCTCTCCGCGGCGGCGGCCACGCACGGCGCCGAGCCGGCAGGCCGCTGCCCCCGCATGACCGCCGATGGTTCCACCGCGGTCACGTCGCGATCAGCAGGCTCATAGGAGCCGGTGCCTGCCCCGACGTTCAGCACCGTCTGCGCGTCCCCGAGCGCGTCCCAGATCTGCGCGGCGATCCGCGGCTCAGTACGCCGTGTCGCGGGGTAAGCGCCGCCGATCGCGTCGTACAGCCGTGCACCGAGCATCTCCAGTTGCTCCTCCGGTGTCACCATCAGTCCCCTCGCCCGTGCCTCAAGTTCTCTGTCGATGGCCGCCACCATGGCATCAGCGCGATCACGCCGCTCCAGCAGCAAGCCGCGCAGTCGGCGCAGGTGCGCAACCGCGTCGGTCGACGAGTCGCCGACCAGTTCCGCAATCTCTCGCAGCCCGAAGCCCAACCGCCGGTAGGCCAGCACCTCCCGCAGCCGCTCCACGTCGCCCGCCGAATAGGCCCGGTACCCGGCCGCGGTCCGCGCCGAAGGACGCACGAGCCTGATCTCGTCGTAGTGATGCAGCGTGCGGACGCTCACGCCGGCCAGCTCGGCCACGCGTCCCACGGTCCAGTGATCCTCCACGGCACCGACTTTGCAGCCTGACGTCACGTGAGGGTCAAGAGCCTCACTCATGGCAGCAAGAGCCGAACGCGAAGCAGTGGTCCGAGGCGACTCCTGCAAGCCAGGGCGATGGTCTGGTTCAGAGAGGCCTGGAAGCGGACAGAGCGGCTCCGCAGCGGCCGAGTGACATCAAAAGTCAACGACATTGATCGCGATACCCGCCCCAGAATGACTCCCGAAGTCGCTCCGAAATGACTCCCTCGAAAACTGGCACAGCCACTCGCTCACCAAGCAGTGAGACCACCGGCTCACTACGACAACCGCAGGGACTCCGGATGGCGCCGCAGCCATCGCGCGAACGCCGGTGCGGCGGCGCAGGTGGCGAGGTATCCCTCGGCCACTCTGCCGACGAGCGCGTCGCCGTGTGCGGCCAACGGCCCGTCGCAGCGCCAGCCGAGTACATGGCGGTACCAGAGCGGATTGCCGGAGAGAGGGCGCACCGCGACGCCGGGCACCTCGATGAACGTCGCCTGGCAGAGGCTGACGGCCAGACCCGCCCGTACCACGTCGATCAGCTGCCTGCCTTCGGCCTCGTAGGGGGCGTGCGGCTGACGGCCCGTCCGGGAGAAGACGGACGCCCAGTACTCCCGGGTGCGATCGCTGTCGGGATGGGGCAGGGCCCAGTCCTCGCCGATGAGTTCCTCCAGGCTCACCTCTTCGCGTGCAGCCAACCGATGGGCGGACGGCAGCAGGGCGAAGACGGGCTCGGTGACGACCGGGCGCTGGAGCACTCCCTCGCGCGGCGGGAGTTCATGGCCGGGGTTGTCGCCGAGGACCGCGACCTCCAGGCGGCCTGCCGCAAGGTCGTCCAGTAAGGGCGTCGGGGAGTACTGGCATCTGGTCGTCACCTCCGCGCCGGGGATCAACTCCCTTGTGGCCACGACGAGATCGGCAAGCAGGGGCGCACCCACCGATCCGAGGCGTACCCGGCCCGGGGTGGTTCCGCAGCGGGCGGCGCGGGCGGTGTCGGAGAGCAGACCGTCGATGCCCGGCAGGATCGCCCGCGCCCGGGGCAGTACCAGCTCGCCCAGGGCGGTGGGTACGGCGCCGGCCTGCCCCCGGTCGAAGATCGGTCCGCCCAGCATGGCTTCGATGCGCCGCAGTTGGGCGCTGAGCCCCGGTTGGGTCATGCGCAGCGACGCGGCGGCACGGGTCAGACTTCCGGCCTCCGCGATCGCGCAGATCACTCGCAAGTGCCGTACCTCTAGATTCATGGCGCGGATGGTAAGGAGCGGCGGGGGGCTTTCGGCAGGGGGCGGACCCAGCGCGGCCTCATATGAAATGTCACATGCCATGCAAGAGTTATGGCCTGCGGAGATCAGCCACAGCCCCCCTGCTGTGTCCCTCACGTATGTGGATCCGCATCGGCGAGGAGGCCGTACATCTCCCCACCGGGCCGGACGGCCAGGTCACCGGGGCGGATCGGCAGCGTACGGCGTCGGGGCGGGGGTGCACCGACCGGTGGCCGACCCTGGGCGCTGTCTCTGGAGGACCGCATACTGCTGGTGGCCGCGTCCTGGCGGACGAACCTCCCGATGCGGCAGCTCGGTCCCCTGTTCGGGATCGCCAAGTCGGCTGCGGACCGGGGGATCGACCACATCGCTCCGCTTCTGGCACTGGCCCCCGTGCGGGGCCGGCACCCGGCCGACACAGTCCTGATCGTGGACGGCACTCTGGTCCCGAACCGCGACAGGAGCGTGGCCGCCTCCAGCAAGAACTACCGCTGTTCGACCAACCACCAGGTGGTCATCGACGCCAACATCCGCCTGGCCATAGCCGCCGGACGGCCACTTCCCGGCAACCGCCACGACGCCCGTGCCCACCGGGAGTCCGGCGTCGACCGCGCGGTGCAGAACGCACCTGTCCTCGGCGACGGCGGCTATCGCGGTACACCTGCCCTCATCCCGCACTGGCCGCGCAAAGACAGACCCCTCACATCTCAACAGCAAGCCGAAAACTCGGCAAGGTGGTCATTTGAGAGGTGCCGCCACCAGACGACTGAATCCGCCGGCTGACTGGCGTGTCTGGGCAGGCGGGGCGAACCGCTCGGAGGAAGGTGGCCGGTGCTGTCGCCATTGAGGAGGAATCGTGAAGCGTCGCGTCTTCGCCGCCTTGGCCGTCGCCCTCGCCGGATTGATGCTGTCCGCCGTAGCGGCCGCAGCTGGGGACCGCCACGGCGGCATCGGCAGCGACGACTGGAACGTCCCGCTCACCAACATCGGCCTGCTGTAACGCCGATTTCGACGTCGTGGAGCGCTCAGCCGTCATGCCCGGTTCGGCCGATCAGCGTGCCCAGTCCCTCTCGGGGAGGGAGGCGGAGGCAGGTGAGCGCGGAGCAAGAGCTCCCGTGTCTCGACGCACTGCGTTCCGCCCGCCGCGTCGTCGCCGAGCACTCCGCCCGCAGCCGACCCTGATCGCCCTGTGGTCGCAGGCGAGGAGAGACACGAGCGGGAGCTCCGCCAGGGCGGGAAGCGGCGGCCGCCGGCACCGGAGTGGCTGATCGAGTACGGCCTGAACCGCGCCGGCATCGATGCGGTCCACGTCGGTGGCTGCTGGGCGGCGAAGGCGAGCGGCCGGTGCCGCCCGGCGACCCGCGAGCAGGCCACGGACGCGCTCCGACGGCAGGTGCCGCCAGTGCGCGCACTGCCGGCCGGACACCGGGCTCGGCAGCCCAGAGCGACCCTCAGGGCCTCGCCATGACGACCTTGGCACTCGAGTGCAGGTGACACAGCAACGCGGGCGAGTTCCGCTCGACCACCTCGCTCGACACGCGAACGGCATGCCGCAAGATCACACCGAACCGAATGAGCTGTTAGTCGATCAGTACGCCTGGGTTGAGGATGCGGTGGGGGTCCAGGGCGTGCTTGGCGGCGCGCAGGGCCAGGGCGAAGGGCTCCGGGCGCTGGAGGTCGTAGCCGGGGCGGTGGTCGCGGCCGACGGCGTGGTGGTGGGTGATGGTTGCGCGGTGGCGGTGCAGGACGTCACTCGCGGCGGCCTTGATGTCGTCCCAGACCTCGACCTCGTCTCCGGGTCGGCCGGCGACGGCCACGGTGAAGTAGGGGGCCGCGCCGTCGGGATAGACGTGGGTGAGGCGGCAGTTGATGGTGGCCGGATGTCCGGTGGCCTTCGCGGCGACGGTGCCGACCTCGGTGCGGACGGCGTCGATCAGGGCGGGAATCGTGTCCCAGGTGGCGGCGGTCTCGAAGGTCTCGATCACGGCGCCCATGCGGGCCAGGCCGTCGCGCAGGTAGGGCATGCGCAGGAACACCGAGCGCCAGGCGTTCACGGCCGCGTCGGCCGGGGCATCGCGGTCCGCCGTCAGCGCCCCGCTGCGGCCGCCGTGGGCCCGGGCCAGGTCCACGGCGCTCGCGAGGCGGTCGTCGACGGGGGTGGTGGCGGACTCGAAGCCCAGGACCAGGACGGCGGAGCCGTCGTTGGAGGCGCCGGACAGTGCGGCCTCGCCGGGGTCGAGCAGGCGGCAGTTGGCCGGGCCGAGGTCGGACTGGGCGATGGCACGCACCGCGTCCAGCGCCTGGTGGAAGTCGGCGAAGGCCACGGACGTCGAGGCCTTGTGTCGCGGGCGCTCCTGCAGACGCATCCACGCCTCGGTGATGACGCCGAGCGCGCCCTCGGAGCCGAGGAACAGGCGGTCCGGTGACGGCCCGGCGCCGGATGCGGGCAGCCGCCAGGACGTGCTGGGGCCTGCGGGCGTGACTACGTGCAGGGACTGCACGAAGTCGTCGATGTGAGTGCGGACGGTGGCATAGTGGCCCCCGGCCCGGGTGGCCAGCCAGCCGCCGAGGGTGGAGAACTCGAAGCTCTGCGGGAAGTGGCGCAGGGTGAGACCGTGGGGCCGCAACTGCTCTTCCATTACGGGACCGAGCGCGCCGGCCTGGATGCGGGCCGAGCGGCTGGCGGTGTCGATATCCAGGACCTGGTTCATCGAGGTCAGGTCGAGCGACAGTACGGCGCGATGGGCATCGCCGCGGTATTCCACCCCACCGACCACCGAGGAGCCGCCACCGAAGGGGATGACGGCCACACCGTGCCCGCCGGCCCAGTCCAGCAGGTCGGCCACGTCCTGGTCGTCGGTCGGTCGGGCGACCAGGTCGGGGATCCGGCCGGGCCGGCCGCGCAGGGCCCGGATGACGTCGCGGTAGGCCTTGCCCATGGCGTGGGCTGCGCGTGCTTCGGGATTTGCGGTGACCAGGTGTGCCAGGGAGGGCGGGGGCGTCGCGGCGGGGCGGCCGATGGGCAGGTCGGCGATGCGGGGTATCGGCAGCGGACGGGCCAGGGTGCCCGGCAGCAGGGCCCCCATTGCGGCGCATTCGGCGTCGTCGGGGTGGGCGTCGGCGTAGCCCCAACCCCACCAGGAGCGGAGGCGGGAGGTGCCGGGGTCGGTCACGGTGGCAGGCATGGGTGCGCTCCAGCGAGGTCCAAGTAATTTACCCGTTGGTAAATTACCCTAGGGTAAGATTGGATCCATGACAACGCTCTCCACCAGGGCCGGCACCAAGGGCGTACCGAGGGCCGCGCGCGAACGACAGGTCCTGGCCGCGGCCACCGAGGAGTTCGGCCGCCACGGCTACGAGGCCACCACCGTGGCCGCCATCGCCACGCGCGTCGGCGTCACCAAACCACTTCTGCACCAGTACTTCGGCAGCAAGCAGGACCTCTACCTCGCCTGCCTGAACCCGGTCGGCGACCGACTGCTGGGCGCCCTCCGCGCCGCCATGACCCACCATGACACCGGCGCGCCGCCCACGCCCCTGCGCGTGCTGCACGCCCTGTTCACCGCTCTGGACGGGCAGCGCGAGGCGTGGTTCGTCCTCTACGACGCCACGCTGCCACCCGACAGCGATGCCGCCCAACGCGCGGCGTACTACCGCAGCTCCATCGACGACCTCGCCGCGATCGGCACCGCCGACCTCCTGCACGCGGCCGGATCCAGCGACCCGCTTGACGCCGACGCCCTCAAATACGCCTGGCGCGGTCTGTGCACCGCCTTGGTCCGCTGGTGGGTCAACCATCCCGACCAGTCACCCCAAGCCATGGCACAACGCTGCGCACGGCTCTTCGCGGCCAGTCGCACCATCCTCGCCGCCGGCGACGAGGGCACCTGAGCCGGACCGCCGCCCGACGACGCGACGGCCGCAGTCGCTGGATGGCCGGTGGCCGCCCGACTCCCCGTCCCTGCATTTGACGAGCTTTCAGTGACGGAACATCTACGACATCCATCCGCCCGGCGGGGCACTGGCTGGAGGCGCCCTGGAACGGGACCCAGCACATGGAGGAGAAAGACTCCAACGGCAACCTCGGCACTGGAGCTGCGCGTTCAGCGACCAGGCAAACCAACAGTGGGACGAGCATCTAGAGCTCGTACCGGGTCGTGATCAATGAGCGCCGCAGCTTCCGGGGCAGGTGCCCGGCCGGGGGCACGGGGCCCGGCGGTCTGCGGCTGCGCCATGTGGGCGCACAAGGTCACTTCGTGAGCGCGGGCCGCAAGCCTGGACTGTCCGGCGTCGCGCGCGGCTCCGCCGACGCGTGCCTTCACGTCAGGTCGGCGAGAGGGGCGCTCGGTTGCCAGGTGACGGGGAGGACGACGTCGACACCGTCGCGGCGGGCCAGGGGCAACAGCCGGCTCATCGTGGCGTCGATGTCGTCCAGGAAATAGGGCATGGGCCGCAGGGGCCGGTGCAGACCGACGAAGAAGTCGTCCCAGTGCACCAGGACGACCCGGCGGGCCCCCGTCGCGGCCACGACCTCCTCCCAGTACGTACGCAGGAACTCGGTCGACTGCCTGCCCAGATTGCCGATGCCGAGATAGATGACGTCGGCGCGCCGGCCTCGCAGCGCGCCGGGACGGAAGTTGGCACTGGCGTGCAGCAGGATGCGGCCCGTCGGATGGGCGACGAGCACGCTGTAGGCGGTGCCCGTCTTCCATTCACCGGCCCGGGCCGGTGGCACAAGAGGCTCGTCGACGGTTCCGGGATAGTGGTCACCGGGGCTGTGCACGGAGTCCAGGAAGGTGAGGTCGAAGCGGCCGTAGGAGACGGTCTCCCCGCCCGCGACCACGCGCAAGGACGACTCCGGCACCCTCAGGCCGCGGCCGATGTTTGCGGTGGAGGGCGATCCGACCAGCTCCGCGCCGGTCTCCAGTGCCCACACCGGCGCATCGAGGGCGTGATCGTAATGGGAGTGAGCGCAGACCACCGCGGCCAGATTCTTCACCCGCAGTCGGTCGATCGTGGCGCGCACAAGAGAGCGGTCGGGCGCGATCCTGCCCAGGGCGACGCGAAGCATCCCCGGCCGGGTGACGAACCCGTCGCTGAGTACGGAGGTCTCCCCGTCCGACAGCAGAACGGAACTGGTGCCAAGGAAATGGGCGACCACCCCATGGTCGCTCGTCATCGGGGGCTGTTGGTACGGCAGATAGGGGCGCAGGCTCGGATGACCGACAGGCGTTCGCATTCTCATGCCTGCATCCTCACCTGTTCAGCGGCTCCAGCCGATCACTTACCACGCGTGGAGGGATACGCGCGAATCGTCGGCGGTACCGGAAGGCCTCGCGGCCGGAGGTGAGGGTGTCGGTGTCTGCGTTGCCAGCACGCTTCCTCACCGGCCGGTGCCGCGGGTTGGCCGGATACCTCGGTGAACGTTTTCCATTCTCCGTCTGAGCTGGCCAGATGCAGGCTGAGGACGGCCTGGACGAGGTTCGTGATGCGGGTGGTCGAGCAACGGACCTTGTGACGGAGCCGCCAGGTCTTCAGGGTGGCGAGGGCCTGCTCGGCGAGTGCCCGGATCTTCGCATGGACCGGTTGACGGCCTGCCGAGCCGTGGAAGGGCTGTCCCAACGGCCGCGGTGACGAGTGCGGATTGCGCCGCCGCACCCTGGTAGTCCTTGTCCGCCCAGCAAGTGATGCCAGCTGCGGCATGAGCGTCGACGATGCCGTGCTCGCGGGCTGCCCGGACGTAGTGGACGGCTCCGGGCAGGGCAGGTGATGCCCACAGGAGACGGCCCTTCGGGTCGGCGATGACCTGCACTTTCATGCCGGGCATCTTGTGCTTGTAGCAGTAGAGGGGCCGGTCGGCGACGATCCGGTCGATCGGCAGCAGCATCCCGCCCGAAGGATATACGCACACGCACAGTCCCCGGCAGAATCGGTTCTCTGGTCGAAAACCCACCTACCAGGAATTTCATCGTCTCGTGCGGCGGACGACTTCAACTTCCCGCGGTCAAGGAGAGTTTGGCAACGTGCGCATTGACGCAGGTCACCCCTGCCAGACGTCGGCCACCGATGGGGCCAGTGCACAGGCCTGGCCGTAGCCCGCGCGGGCGGCAGCCGCCCGGCGTGTGTCGTCCGCCATGTTGTGGCCCATCGCACGCCGCGCGGCACGGTCCGGGCACAGCAGGATGACACGCGCCCCGCCGTCGGACAGTTCCGCGGCCTGCTGCGAGGCGCTCGGATGCGGCCCGACCGCCCGGGGGACCGGCACGACCGCCAGCACCCGGCGGTACCCGCGTGCGAGCTGGAGGTTGGCGGTCGAACGGCTGCCGCCGTCCATCCAGCGCCGGCCCGCCACGGTGACCGGCGGCCACACGACGGGCACGGCGCAGCTCGCCGCGACCGCTTCGAGCAGTGTCACTCCGGAGCGTGAGTCGAACACCTCCAGTCGTCCGGTCCGCACGTCGACCCCGGTGATCCGCAGCCCCCGCCCGGGCCAGTCGCGTACGTCGCCCAGGAGCGCGCCGACCGTGTCGAAGACGTCCGACTCCGGCCCGGTCCCGGCGCGCAGCGCCGCCCGGGCGAGGCGTTCGACGGACCGCTGGGGATCGCGGGAACCGAGCGCCGCCCAGAGGAAGCGCGCCGTCTGGCGCGCGGTCACCGGCAGACGGACCGCGTCTGCTCCGGAGAGCTGACGCTCGTACAACTCCGAGGCGGGGACGCCGCAGCGGAGCCGGGACCCGAAGACGGCACCGGCGGACGTGCCGATCACGACGTCCGCGCTGCCGAGATCGATCCCGGCCTCGGCGAGCCCGGCGAGCACCCCGGTCAACCAGGCCCCGCCCACCGGCCCGCCGCCGCCGAGCACAAGTGCAGTGCCGGACATGCGTCCCCCTCCCCTGTGCACGACCGCGGACGCCCCGCCCGCAGGAAAGCAAAACGGGGAGTGGTCCCCGCTTACTCGGCCGACGATAGCATCCGTACCGGGGAATGCCCCCCGGTACGGGGCGAGAAGAGGGAGACACAATGGACGACCGTCCGCCGGTAGGGCGCCGCGATGCGCTGCGCAACCGGAAGCTGCTGACGGACAAAGCCCGCGAAGTCTTCGCCGAACAGGGCCTGGACGCCCCGCTCGATGAAATCGCCCGGCGGGCGGGCGTGGGCAACGCCACCCTCTACCGCCACTTCCCGACCCGTGCCGCGCTCGTCGACGAGGTCTTCCGAGATGCGCTCACGGAGACCACAGCGGCGGGCGAGCGGGCACGAACCGCCGAGGACGCGTGGACGGGACTGATGCAGTACCTGAGCACGGTGTTCGCGGGCCTGGCCGCGGACCGCGGCACCAATGACCTCATGACCACGAACCTGGAAGGCGTGACTTCCCTGCAGGCGATCCACGCCCACAACCGTGACACCATCGACGAGCTGCTCCGGCGCGGTCAGGAGCAGGGAACTGTGCGCCCGGACCTGACCACCGAGGACGTGCTCTTCACCCTTGCAGCACTGGGCAGGGCTGTTCCCGCGCTCACGACGGTCGCCCCGGAGGCCTGGCTCCGCCCGCTCGCCCTGCTCCTCGACGGCCTTCGCACCAGCCCGTCCGCGCCCCCACTGCCCGCACCGGCCCTCACTTGCGACCAGCTCGGCGAGGTACTGCTCAACCTAGGCCCGCACAGGCGGCGTTGAGACTCCATGATTCACACGGTTGCCCTGGTGGACCAGTCCTTCACCAGGAACCTCTCCGCCTCGGCATCGCCATCAGGTTGGAAAAGGCTGCCTACCGTGTCGGCGGGATCGTTCCCGGTCATTCGTAGGATCGGCAGGCCCAGGGTCCGGGTGTGGCCCCAAAAGGGCTCCTGCCGAGGCTTCGGCTTTCACCACGGCCCCGCCGATCACGCAGGCGGCTCGACTTCATCATTGAGCTTCGCACCACGAGGCCCACGCCCGCGTCGAGCACGTCTTCGCGTCAAGCCGGCGGAGTTCAGTTGCTCGGCGACGCCGGTCAGGTAGGTCGGTCCGCCGGGCTCGTAGGGACCGGTGAACAGCCTCGCCCTGCTGGTGCCGGTGGCCAGGAGATGACTGAGCGCAGCAGCCCGGAAAGGAGGACGTCAGGTGGGCGCGGGGAGCGTACGGCGAACTCGACATGCCGGTGGGCGACCTGTCGCGGGAGCAGCCTTCCCGCTCGCGTTCTCGAGCCCGGCATGGCGGCCGATGTGCCTCCATGCCGCCGCGACGGCTGTCACGCGCAAGGCGGCCGTCACCACCGCAGGCAGTGGGCGTTTCACGGCCCGGGACGGCAGGCCGTGACTGGTCGTGGGGACCTGTGGGGGGGGACCGGCCGCAGGACATACGCGGGGACGGGCCCTGAAAGGAAGCGGCGGGCGATGCCCGGAGGATCAGGCTACGTTCGCGAGCTTCTGGCGCACGACGATCGCGTTGAGCCGGACCGCGAACGGTGCGGTGTCGGTGACGCCCAGGGTCCCCACGCGGGACTTGCCAAGGCCGACGGTGACGTCGGCGCAGAAGGCAACGGCGTACAGGTACGCGTCGGTTTCCTCGTCGTGCAGGGCGAAGAACAAATCGCGGTAGTAGCTCGTATGGTCCGGCCCCTCCTCGTAGTAGGCCAGTCCCGGTTCGCCCTCCTGCGCCGCAAGACCGGTGAAGGCATCCACGAGGTCGCGCTCGACGGTGTCCCAGAACGATGCCCGAGCCGCCTCGGGCGGGAGCGCCTGGCGGACCGCCTCCTTGAGGGAGAGCGCCATCACCAGGATCGGCCCCTCCTCCTGGAGCCCCCAACCACGGACCATCTTGACGATGTCACTGTCAGGAAGCACGGCGGCGGCATCGCGAATGTGACCGAAGTCGTAGTTGACGGTGGCGGGCGCGATCGCCTCCTGAAAGGCACGCGCCAGGGCCTCCGCTTGGGCAAGATGGGCCTCCCCCACCTCGATGACTGTCCTGAAACAGGCTGCCAACTTTCCCTCCTTCAACATTTTGTTGCACTGACGAGGCAGCAGTATGCCGCACGGTGCGCCAGCCGGCATCACAGGAAGTTGGCCGGAGCCGACGGACACGGGCCGACGCCGGGCGTCGCCGGAACTCGGCCCCTCCAAGCGCTGTGGACCAGCTTGGACGTATCGGGAGCGAGCGCCGGCCATGTACGACTGACCGAAACTCCATGGCCGTCCGACCCGGCGGGAACCCGGATCCCGGCCGTGACCTTCCCGAACGCGGCGTCGCCGGCCCGGCAGGGAGCGACGACGAAACCCGGGGGACGACAGCGGCTGTCAGCGGCGAGGTGGATCCATCAGCCCTCGGGAATCCTGCAACGGCACTGCCGGCCGGTGTGTAAGGTCCGGGCCGCAGCGGTCCGGCCCATCTTCGAGCCGGGTCGCCGGATACTGATGCGGCGGGAGCCTGATCACGCCGCGAACCAGGCTCTGTTCGTGACACTGCGGCACATCACGGCGCCTACGCGGCCGTCACGCCCCGCCCGGTACCGACCGACCTGTACCAGATCGCGCGGGGCGGCCTGCCGGCTGCCGAGGAGGCCGAGCGGGCACGGACGAGGTCGGGCACCGGCATGATCCCGCCTAGGCGGCTGTCGTAGATGGGGCCCGTTCACCTGATGAACGGCATTGGGCGGTGTGGCTGATCATTTACGGCGTTCAGCATGCTCAGGCGCGAAAGCATGCGAAAGCGATGCGTAACGGCTGGTACAAGTGGCAGCACGCGACCACACACGCGTTCACCACGGTGATCTCCCGCACCTCTTCCGTCCTGGAGCCACACATGCCGCAGCAGATGAACGGCGCGCAGCGAAAATCCGTCTGGATCAGGGCACTTGGCGTGTTCGCCGCAGTGGTCACGGCCGGCTTCGGGGTGTGGGCGACCGCACACCAGGACCCCGGCAGCCACAACAACAGCTGCCGCGGGCCGGCAGTCTGCGGCATGAACAACGACGGGAACACAATCGGCAACGGCAACAGCAACGGGAAGAAATGAACCGCCGGATAGCTGCTGCAATGATCGTGGCGGCCTGTCTGATCGGCCTGAGCGCCACCGGCTGCACGGACAACAACTGCCACGACCAGGCCATTTGCGGATCTGACAACAACGGCAACGCACTTGACTCGGCCGCTCCGGCTTCCGGGGACGCCGGAGATCCGTCGGAAGCGAGCACGCCGACCGACAGCGAAACGCCCTCCACCGAGGCCCCGACCGACAGCCCCGGCTCGGGATCGGACGCACAGGGCAGCCCGTCGGACGGCAACCAGCCGGCCGGCGACGACCCCACCCGGCCGAGCCGTCCGCAAAGTGTGTCCCTCTACACCCTCTGCCAATCAGTCAACGACGGGTTCGACTGCGGCGCCTACTCACCGAGAACAGTCAGCGTGGGAAACCACACCTTCGACTACGTCGGAGAGACGAACCCGAACGATCACAGCCCGGACTGGAAGATCGTGATGGGCATGTCCTCCACCACGTGCAGCACCATCACCCTCAAGTTCGCCGCGGGAGACAAGCAGAGCAGCGCCGACCAGGAGGTGCGTCTGCGGCTGACGCAGGAGCACGCCGACGCGGTCGAGGCCACCGCCAAGGCGGGCACGATGGGCAGGCTCACCGCGACGATCGTCGGAGGCTCGTCGTTCAAGGTGGAGGGGAGCGCGTCCGACGACACTTCCGTGGTCGTCAACGGAAGCGCGATGTGCACGACGGTCTCCGGCAGTTAGCGCGGAGCTGAAGTGGGCGCACGCAGAGGGCAGCGCGAGGCGGTGGCACGTGCTGCCGCCCATGGCAAGGAGGATTGGCAGCAGCTCATGGGCGAGGCGGCCGCCTGGCGGGCGGAGCTGCTTGCGGCGTTCGACGAGGGTGAGCCGGACGACGGCGAGCGGGCCATGGACCTCACCGCGGAGCGCCGCCTGCACGTCGCGCACTGGTTCACTCGTCCGGGGTCCGGTCAGTTGGCGGGCAGCGGTCGGTTCCCGTGCGGGTGCAGGCGGTCGGTGAGGAAGGCGAGGATCTCGTCGCGGGCCCGGACCGTGGGGTGGCCGACCTCGTCGACGAGATGGGCGGTGACGACGCTGTGCGGGGTGCCGACCAGCTCGGCGAAGAAGGGCGGCGGGGCCGGGTTGGCGGCGCTGTCCGGGAGGACGCGCCCGTCGAATGCGTCCCCGAGCAACGCGCGGTAGGCGGCGAAGCGCTGCCCCGTGCACCAGCGGTCGCCCTCGAAGCGGTAGGAGAGGACGGTGAGTCCGTCGCGGTCGATCCGGTCGCGCACCGCGCGCGCGTCCGCCGCGTCGAGTTCGAGTCCGCCGGGGTCGTCGAGCGGCAGCGACGGGTGGTTGACCACCGGGGCGATCACTGCCGGCTCCAGGGCCATGGTGAGGGCGAAGTTGCCGGTGAAGCACAGGCCGATCGCGCCCACCCCAGGCCCACCGCACGCGGTGTGGGCCTGGCGCGCCAGGCCTCGCAGCCAGACCGTCACCGGGCTGGTGCCGCCCTGCGCGAAGGCGCGGAACTCCGCGCTGACACAGGCGCGGCGCAAGACCTCACGGCCGCCCTCCACCGTCGGGAAGGCGCCGTCGGTCCCGAACAGGGAGGGCACATGGACGGTGAAGCCCGCGTCCCGCACCCAGCGCGCGAGCCGCAGGACGTCGGGGCTGATGCCCGGCATCTCGGGCAGCACCACGACCGCAGGCCCGGCCCCGGCCACGTACACCGTCTTCTCCACCCCCTCCACGGCCACGCTCCGGCGGGTGAAGTCGGTGATCGGATCGTCGTCGTCGCTCATGGGGACAGCCTGGTCCGGGACCGACCGCCGGGTCAGGGGCGGGATCGCCAAGGTCAGGGGTAATCTCGCCACAGGCGAGGGAGGCGAGCGGTACGCGGTCGGCGACCTGGGGCCGGGGACACCAGGGGGTACGGGAGCGATGACAAACGCCGAGCGGCAGGCGGAGGACGGTGTTGGTCCCGTCGCCGGGCCGGGTGCGCTGCGGGTCGGGGTCCTGGCGTATCCGGACTGCTTCGCGTCCGAAGTGTTCGGCGTCCCAGACCTGTTGACGATGGCCGCGCATGTCGCCGGACCGGACGCGCCCGGCTACCGGGTGTCGGTCGTCTCGCCCCGCCGCCGGGTCACCGCCTCGGGCGGCGCGAGCCTGGACGTGCGTCCTTTGCGCGAGGTCGACGTCCTCGTGGTTCCCGGGTTCGAACTGCGCCCGGACACGGACCTCGACGCGCGGCTCGGCCGGCTCGCCCCCGAGATCGCGGCGATCCGCGCGCAGGCCGCCGCCGGCACCGCCGTCGTCTCCCTCTGCGTCGGCGCGTTCCTGCTCGCCGAGGCCGGGCTCCTCGACCGGCGCCGGGCCACCACCTCCTGGCTGCACGCCGGCCAACTGGCCAGCCGCTGCCCGGACGCCGACGTGCGGCCCGAGCACCTGGTCGTCACCGACAAGGGGGTGACGACCACGGCCGCCTTCAGTGCCATGTACGACTTCGCGCTGGGCCTGATCCGCCGGCACAACGGCGCCCGGGTGGCCCGCATCACCGCACGGTTGGCGCTGGTCGACGACGCGCGGACCTCCCAGACGCCGTACGTCGACCCGCGGCTCCTCCCCCAGCCCGGCCGGGAGTTCTCCCAGCAGGTCATGCGGCAGCTCGACCAGAACCTCGCCGAGCGGTACGACCTCACCGCGCTCGCGGACGCCTTCCAGGTCAGCACCCGCACGCTGCTGCGCCGCTTCGCCGAAGAGACCGGCCACAGCCCCCTGGCCCATCTGCAGGCCTCCCGGATCCGCCGCGCCCGCCACCTTCTGGAGACCACCGACCGGACCATCGCCGCCGTCGCCACGGCCGTCGGCTACCAGGACCCAGGCACCTTCGCCGCCCTCTTCATCCGCCACACCGGCCGCCGCCCGAGCGCCTACCGGGCCGCCTTCCGCCGCACCGACCGTGCGTCCGCCCCGGACGGCGCCATCTAAGGGGCTGCCACCCAAGCGTTGTGGACTACGGAGTCGTGATACGTCGCCATGAACTGCCCGATGGCCAGTAAGGACTCATGCGTCCGTTGCTGCCCAGCCTGCGCCGATACGGCCGCGGCTCGATGACCGGCGTCGCGTCCCTGTCGGCGGAGGAGGGTCTGGGAATCGCGATCGCCAACCGGCGCGGCCGCGCGACGGGGCCCCGGACCTCCGCGTGACCGGCACCGACACCGCTCGGTGTGCCTGCCGGGGCACCGACCGGATACACCGCCCCGGTGGGCGACCTCCCGTCCGATCCGCAGGACCCTGCCTCTGATCCCTACTGTGTCGAGGCAACGGGCATGTCCAGGCCACGGGCCGCGACGAGGCGTGCGGTCCCGTCGGCCAGGTGTGGCACGGGCCTACCACTGCGGCCTGCCCGACGGCGACCCGCTCGGCCAGGAGGCGGGAGCGGTCCAGCAGCAGGTCGACGGTGTGCCCTACGTTCTCCGCGAGGATCTCTTCGGCACTCACGCGTCCGGCGGCCGTCGCCGCCAGCACGCTGGGACTCTCGCTCGACGACCTCGCGGACGTAGTCGGCCGGCGCTGGGCCGTCCTCCGGCGCCGCGCGCGCCGCGCCGACCGCCCCGCACGAGTCGTGCCCCAGGACCACGACCAGGAGGCGGTCCAGCACGCCGACGCCGTACTCGATGCTGCCGGTCGCTTCCTGGCCCATGACGTGGCCGCAGTGCGGACCACGAAGAGATCGCCCAGACCGCGATCGAAGATGATCTCGGCGGCCAGGCGGGAGTCGGAGCACCCGAACAGCACCGCGAATGGGCGTTGAGAGGGAGCGGCCTCGGCGGGGCGGGTGGTGTCCTGGTTCGGGTGCGCCGGGGCACCCGCGACGAACCGTTGGTTACCCGCCAGTAGAGGCTCGAAGGCTTCATGAGTAATCCTCGCCCCACTACGCCGTCACAACACGGCCCGACGACACCGCCGCGGGGCAGGGGTGTACCGCCACAGCAGTGGATCTGCCGGGCGACCGGTGCGTCCACGCGGCGCCGAAACCGGCCGGGCCGGGTGAGGACACCACACAACCAGGCTGGTCTCGATCGCGGCGTACGCCCGATGAGCGTACGCCGCGGCCACCCGCTGCCCACGAGCGAGCTTGGCGGGCGCGGAAGCCGGATCTCTCGTAGATTGAAGAGCGAGTGACTGGCAGGGAATGCGCGTGACGCCGGAGATCGACTACACAGGGGTGTTCGCAGCCCTTCCGAGCCCGTGCCTGGTGCTCAGCACGGACCTGGTGATCGCTGACGCCAACCCGGCCTTCTGCGAGGTGACCGGACGGAGCCAGGCCGAGCTGCTCGGGCAGTACCTCTTCGACGCCTTCCCGGACAACCCCGCCGACGCGGAGGCCGACGGGGTGGAGACGCTGAAAGCCTCACTGCACCGTGTCCTGTCCTCCCACCAGACGGATCACATGGCTTTGCAGAAGTACGACATCCCGATCGCCGGCAACCCCGAGGCGTTCAAGGAGCGGTGGTGGACGGCAATCAACGTGCCCGTCCTCGGCCCGGACGGAAATGTCGCCTGGATCATCCACCGGTCCGAGGACATGACCGACGTCGTCCGCTCCCGTCGCGCGGCCGACCTGCCCTCGGTCAGCCCCGGCCGGGAAGCGGCCATGGAGGCCGAGCTGTACGCCCGGGCGCGGCAACTGCAGCAGCTGAACGAGGAACTGCGGCAGGCCCACGCCCGTGAACGGCGCATCGCCGTCGCCCTCCAAGAAGCCATGCTCCACTCCCCTGACCTGGCCGGGCACCCGAATATCGCCGTGCGCTACCTGCCCGCGACCGGATCACTGAACGTGTGCGGCGACTGGTACGACGCGGTCGACCTGCCTGCGGGCCGCTTCACCGTCGCGGTCGGCGACGTGGTCGGCCACGGGCTGATGGCAGCCACCGTCATGGGCAGGCTCCGCAGCGCGCTGAGCGCCGCCACCCGCACCGTCCACGGCCCCGCCCAAGCACTGGAGGTCCTGGGCCTGTACGCCCGCTCGGTCGAGGGAGCACTGGCCGCCACCGCCGTCCAGGTCCTCGTCGACTGCCACAGCCAACTGCTCATCTACAGCAGCGCCGGCCACCCCCCACCCGTCCTCCTGCACCGGGACGGATCCCACGATCTGCTCGACCAGGCCACCGACCCACCGCTGGGCGCCCGCCCCGAACACGTCCCCCGCCCCCAGGCCAACACGACCTACACTCCCGGCGACACCCTCATCCTCTACACCGACGGCCTGATCGAACGCCGCGGTGAGGACATCGACGCCGGCCTGACCCGCCTGACCACGACGCTCGCCACCTGCACCGGGTTCGGCGCGGAACACCTCGCCGACGCCCTCCTCGCCCGCCTCAACCTCGCCGGCGGCGCCGCCGACGACATCGCCATCGTCGTCGTCCGCTTGGACCGAACGACCCGACCGTTCTGATCGGGCCAATGTCGTCGTCGGTGAGCGTGCGGCCGACCATTGTTTCCGTTGTTGCCACGGGTGAGGGCCCACGGCGTCACGCCGTCTGGCTCTGTGCCGATTCCGATCTCCTCGGCAAGCTCGCGCACCGCGTTGTGGCGCACTGCCGCGGCGTCGAGGAGTGCCCCGTCGTCGGGTGGTTCGACGGATCCGCCGGGTAGCCGCCAACGGCCGGGGCGGCGGTGGCACCGGGGACCCGGCGGAGGGCGTAACTCCGGTAGGTCACCCGGGTCCAGCGGAGGGGTGGTTCGTGCGGCCCCGTCCGGTCCAGGCCGACGCATGCGCCGACCGGACCGTCGAAGAGACAGGGGTTGGCCTGGACCTCCTTGCGCCACGCACGGTCCCTTGCCAGCCGATGTTCAGGGGCAGCTGCGGCGATGGAGCTTCGACGGGCCGGAGCTCGTGGGCGTCGAGGACGTCAACGTATGGGTGCGGTAAGGGCTGGTCCGGGTCACCGCCGCAGACTGTCACAGACATCCCCTGCGCGCGGCGAGCGCACACGAGAACATCGTCGGCATCGCGCTGCTCGACCAGGTCGCCGAGCACGCCGTCACCGTAGAGACGTCCTGAAGGCCCTCAACTCGGTGGTGCCGTGCCCAGTTGCACCGGTGGTTGAGTCGAGGGCCTACGTGACGGGCATGGTGTCTCAGAGGACCGCGGTGGCCGTCTCCTCCTGAGTGCGGAAGGCCCCGTTCTCGTCCCAGTAGAAGACGGTGACCTTCACCTTGTCGCCCGCGACGAAGCCGTTGCCGGCCGGGCGAAGCCTCATCTGCACGGTGCGGCTGACGAAGTCGCAGGTGACCTTGGAGGCCTCGATGGTTCCCGTCGCGTTCCGCTTTTCGGCAGCCGACTCGGTGACCTTGGAGGCGTAGCCGGCTATCTGCAGGTCCACGCCCGTGTCGCAGGAGTACTTGATGTCCAGCTGCAGGCCCGGCTTGTCGAGCGAGACCTTGGTGATGTCCAGCAGGTCGGCCTTGGCCGCGGCCGTGGGCGCGGTGGCCAGAGTGCCGGCGACGGCCAGCGCGGCGACGGTGGCGGCGACGGCCACGCCACGCCGGACCCGGGATGCCTTCATGCAGTTCTTTCCTTCCCCCTGGGCAGTCACGTCTACGGTGACTGCAACAGTTGTTCGTTTTGGTCAGGATGGACCTTACGCGATCTTTCGGGGCGCCCCGAGCCCTTTTCGGGTGACTCTGGCCAGCGGCCGTACAACCTGAGGTCGGCGAGGCCCCGGGCCGTCGGATCCCACATCGAGGAGGGGCTGGAGCATCACGCGTTCACGGCCGGCGTCGCGTCGCGCCAGGTGAGTGCGGCCGCGCCGGTGAGCCGACGGGCCATGACGTGGGCCATCACCCAGTACACGCGGGATTCGGCGGAGGCGGCCCGGTGTTCGTAGTCGCACACGAGCCGCCGGCGCAGCATCGAGGTCCCGTACGTCTGCTCCGCCACCGCTTCGGCTGGGACACGAACTCCTTGCTTTGCGGGTTCCGCTCGACGACCTCCAGATTGATCCCGAGCGCGGCGCCGTGCTCGACCACGTCGTTGACAGGCCCTTCCCTTTTCCAACACGTCGCGAGGTACCTCCAGAAAGCCACCGGCCGGCCGACACACTCCCGCCGTTCCGCCGAGCCGGCGGCTTCCACATGCCCAACTCGCTTGGAATTCGCCGAACATGGCCGGCGAGAACACACTCGCACTGAGCCGCCCCGAACGCCTTGTTCGACCTCGCCTACGCGATCATCACCGTTCGCGACCCCACCCGGGCTGATCGCGCTCAGGTCCGGTACCGGTAGAGGATCCGACCTCGGGTGAGGTCGTAGGGGCTCAGCTCCACGAGCACCCGGTCGTACGGGAGGATCCTGATGTAGTTCTTCCGGATCTTCCCGCTGATGTGCGCGAGCACCTTGTGCCCGTTCTGCAGCTCCACCGTGAAGGTGGCGTTGCGCAGGCATTCGACGACGGTTCCCTCCATTTCGAGACCGCCCGATGTTTTCGGCAAATCACTCATTCCTTGAGTCGATGAATGTGAAAAACGCGGGGACGTGCTGAGAAGTGGCGGCGCCTCAAAGGCGCACCAACTCCAGATTTCCGCCCGTGCACCTGGCACCGACGCCCTCGAAGAGCGCTACGGCCGCGGCATTGGCTTCGTCCACCTCGGCCCATGCCGATTCGGCCCCGGAGCGGTGCAGCGAACCCAGCGCGTGGGCCAGCAGCACCCGCGCGATGCCCCGGCGCTGCACATCGGCCAGGACCGCGATCAGCCCGATCCGCGGCCTTCGGGTGACCGGCGTCACCCGGATCAGCCCCACGTACCGGCCGGGCAGTTCCGCGACCGCGTACTTCGACGGGTCCACGATCGTGACCCCAGCAGGGCGGGGCAACACCTCGGCCGGCATCGTCTGCCAGCCGACTGTGGCCTCGACCTCGTCGCGAATCGCCCGGTCCAGCACGCGCAACAGGTCCCCCTGCGCCTCGCCGGCGGGCACGATCGTCACAGCCGTCGGCGGTCGCACCGCGTCGAGCCCGGTGACCCGCAGGTCGGTGGGCACGGCGTACTCCCGCTCACGGCGTCCTGTCGTGAAACCGGCCCGCTCCCAACCGGCCCTGGCGTCGCGGTCGGTCTCGTCGACCACCACGTACAGCGGCGCCGGCAGGTCCGACACCATCGCAGCGGCGAGCCGGTCGAAGACCGCGCCCTGCCACGCATCGATGCTGACGAACATCCGCCCGTCGGGCCTGCACACAGCGTCGCCGCGCCCGACCTCCCGGTCGTCTTCGACGGCGAGCCAGTGCGTGTGCGCCACCCGTGTGATCGTCACCGGGCGCTCCCCGGCGCCCGAAGAGAAATGCGATGTGTTCATGGTGATGGCCTTTCAAGAGTGCCTTGTCGGTCGAGGCACTCCCGAGGACACCTATGTCACTCGCGCACCGTGCGGGAAAGGGGGAGCACCCACTTGAGAACAGCGTTCACGGGTCTCACCTCCTAGCGGCCTGTCACGGTGTGCCGCACGCTACCAAGCGGGCGGCATCCCGCCCAACCCATTTTCCGGCTCAACGCCGGACTCCGAGAAGCTTCCCCCTGACGCAGTCAAGCAGGCAGCGAACCGGCTACGGCCCCCAGCGTCCCGCTCCGTCCCTCGCAAGCTGCGTCAGCGCTACAGGAAGGACGCCGGGCCGTTGGTGCCGCGTCGGCGGAAGCCCAGCGGATGGGACGGGATCGACCGCCGACAGCTCGGCGGCAGCGCCGCGACGGTGAACCACGATGGCGGCACGGGCTCGGGCCTCCGTGACCGCAAAGGGTCACAGCTCCAGGCTCACCCCCCATGGGCAAGCCGCCGGAAGCGCGCAGACGGGTGCTGCACCTCTCGGTGCAACGGTGCAGCCCACTGTCCAGGCAGCGGTCGGGCCCACTGGGGAATCAACTGTCCGCGAAGTGCCGGTCGGCTCCGGCCCGAGGCGCAGCACACCGGTCGCCGAGGCGCCGTACGCCGCGCCTCGCGATGCCGACATCGACGCGCGGCCAGCTCCGGCAGGTCGGGTTCCGGCTCGGCACATCGCCCGGCCGCCACGTACACCCGCACCGGCGTGGACAGCTCTGCCATGCCCGCTTCCGGACCGGCAGGCCCCCGTGGACTTCACAGCGGGATCCTGCGGTACGCCCCGCTCGCTCCTCGACCAGCCGCCCGGCCGAAGCCCGCGCGCCCCAGTGGGCACCCCGACCGCGTTGTCGTTGCGCCCGGTGGCCCGCCGGACGGGTTGCTGCCGGCCCCAGCCGTGCCGCTACAGCAGCCGACAGGTGCCCTTGACGGCGCAGGAGACACGGAAGAGCGGACGAATCGCGTCCCGATCCCCGTCGGCGTCCATCGCCGGCCCACCCAGCCGTGGGCCGGCAGGCCAGGGTGGGCTGGGCAGAACGGAGCGTGGTACTGCGGCGCCAGGCTCCGTGCGACGGCCATCCGGACGGCCGCGGCATCACACCGCAGATCGCTTGCACGGGAAAAGGACTCGAGCCGACGACATGGCCGGCATCAGCGGCCGCACGGCGTTCCCGAGCGCTCACAACGGCGCCGGGTGGAACACCCCACATCGGGGAGGCAGGCTGTAGTCATGCGGTCGCTCATCCGCCCGTCCAGTCCATCAGCCGCGGGCGGCCACAGCCGGGTCCTCTTCAGACTCGCGCAGTGTGTGCCATTCATGATCATACTGCTCGCGCTGGGGATCGAGCTTTCCCCTGCACACGCGCTGATCACCGGTCCTCTCCTCGCCGCCATGCCGGCGTTGGCCTCGCTGACGATGGGCCCCAAAGGCACTCTTTCAGCAGCGGCCGGAGCCTTCGCCGTCACCGTGATCACGGCCACCCTCCACGGCAGCTGGGGAGGCCAGGTCTACAGCAACCTCATCTCCCTCCTCGTAGTGTCGGCAGCCAGCGTCACCATGAGTAGTGCAGTGCGCACGCGCAGACAGCGCGAGCTCAACCAGGTTCGCCGGGTCGCCGAGGCAGCACAACGGGTTCTGCTGCGGCCTGTGCCGCCCCGGCTCGGTCCCGTCCAGATGGCCAGCAAGTACCTCGCGGCAGAGACGGGCGCGCAGATCGGCGGCGATCTGTACGAGGCCGTGCACACCCGGTACGGCGTCCGGATGATCGTGGGAGACGTCCGCGGCAAGGGGCTGCCCGCCGTGCGCCTGGCCGCAGCCGTGCTGGGTGCGTTCCGGGAGGCCGCGCACTATGACGAGGATCTGGTGGAGGTGGTGAATCACTGCTCGGCAGCGCTGGTACGCGAGCGGGCGGCGCTCAGCGCGGTTGATCAGGCCGAGGAAGACGATCTGACCGAGGATTTCGTCACCGCGCTCGTGGCTCAGGTGTCAGACGCCTTCGAGGTCCAGGTCGTCAATCGCGGGCATCCGCCCCCGCTGGTGCTCCGCCAGGGCAAGGTCAAGGCCCTCCTCCCCGCCTGCCCACTGCCGCCCCTGGGCCTGGAAGACTTCATCACCGTTCCGCCTGCCACAGTGGAGACCTACCCCTTCACCCCCGGTGACCGTCTCCTGCTGCACACCGACGGCGTGATCGAGGCCCGCAGCCCCGACGGCGATTTCTTTCCCCTGCCCAAGACCACAGAATCGGTGCACCCCTGTAGCCCGTCAGAGTTCCTGGAGCAGCTGCACCAGGAATTGATCCGGCACACCCACGGCTACCTGGCCGACGATGCGGCGCTGCTCCTCGTCGAACGGCTCAACGAAGGAGGCGAGAGCAGGCTGCACGGCCCTCGCACCCTCTGAGGACGGTGCCGTAGTGGCAGCCCTTTGCGGGTGGCCCACTCATCGACACTGACCACCCGCGGCGTGGGAACGTCCGGCTCGGCCAGGTGGCCGACTGCTCCTTGGCGCGGCAGGCCGGGCAGACGAGCTCGGCGTTGCAGCCGTACCGAACCGTGAGCAGACCGACGCTCCGATCGTCGGCAGGGGAACACTCGCGCCGCGACTTCCGGGGGTCGGCCGACCAAGTCATGCCAAGAACCGCCACCCGGAATCTGCCTCGGCGCGGGCCACCTCTGCGTCGTACTCGCCCGCGTCGAAATCGAATTCCAGCAGTCGGCCCCCCAGACGGGGAAGCTGCCAGCCCGACCACTGCACGACATTCCCCATGCGCTGCACGACCGCGGAGAGGAAGCCGCAGCACCCCCCGGTGCACTCCGGCTCGCCCAACTGCACACGGCGCGGCTCAGCCGTCGCCCGCAGCGGGCTGGGCAGCCCTACGGGCAACGCTTCCGCTGCCCGTGGCCCGCGGCCCCCAGGGCCCACGGCCTGCTCCACCACGTCCTCGCCGTTGACCCAGAAGCGCAGCTGGGTGGGGGAACGCGGTCCCGGTCGCAGCACCGTGATCTCCAGCCGATCGAACATCGGGCCACCCTATGGCCGCATCCAGATCGGCGTTCTGCGGCTACTTCGTGGTCGCGTCCTGGAACCGTTCGAGGCATACGTCAACGCCCGCTTCACCGAGGCCCAAGGCCAGGTCAGCAGCACCCGACTGTTCCTGGAGATCCAGGCCCGCGGCTACCGCGGCAGCCACCAGGTCGTGCGCAAACACCTCGCCGCCCTCCGCGCGGGCGCCGTCGAACCGGTCCGGGCCGACATTCCGAGCCCTCGCAAGATCACCTCGTGGATCATGCGGACCTGGGAGACACGTCCAGGCTGTTCAGCCATCCCTGCCATGCTGGTCGAGGATCACTCACCGCAACAGCATGCCCTACGGTCCGGAGACGGGCGATCGGCGCCTCTGTCTCTGCTCGCGCACCAGGAGCCGTGGTTCACGGAACTGCGGACAGAGCCGTTTCCGAGAATCCCCATCAAGGCGGAGGAGCAGGCGGACGCGTGCTGTGGGGGCGGCATCGGCGGCCCGTGTGTGTGCCACTTCGGAGGTCCCGTGCCTCATGTCGTCCTGCGGTCCGCGCGCCGGTCCGCCCGTGCGGGCGACGAGGTGTCGCTGTCGGCGCTGGTGCTGGAGGGGTGCAGCGCCCTCACCACCGGCACCGAGCAAGCCGGTGTCGACATGCTCCGTCCCCACCAGCTTCGGATGACCGACGCACCAGGCCGACACTCCGCCCAGGCCCGCGTCACCGCCTGCCACGTCCAGGGCCACGACCACCGCGTCGAGTGCGCCCCGGAGCCCGGCGGACCTGCCCGAGCACCTGGTCGTCCATGCGGATGCCCCACCGCTGGCGGTAGGAATGAGTCCCCTTCGGGCCCACGACCCCGCTCGCCCCCTCCGCCCCGCGGGCTGCTCGGCGTAATCAGAAACCGTCGCATGGTGAGTTCGACGGCGGAGCAATCCCGACGAACGTCATTTCCGTATGAATTCACAGGAAGCAAAACCATCTCCACGACAACATGAACCGAGAAGTTTCGGAAACCTTCATGGTCGATGTCGGAGATGATGGTCCGCCGCCTGACGCGCTTCGCGGGCGGCGAGCAACGCACAGAGCCACCCGCAGGCTCTGAAGCGCAGGGGACGGCCCCTCGAGGCCGCCAGAAAATCAAGCACGCCTTCGGAAAGGAGGCTGACTATGCGGGCGCGCACACGTATCAAGAGAGTGGCTGTCGCGGTTGCGGCGGCACCGATCCTGGCCATCGCCGCCGGAGCTGGCGCCGCCCATGCAGCCGCCACCGCCGCGCCCGAGCACGTCGTCGCGTTCCACCAGGACGACGGCTGGGGCTGGGGCGGAGGACACCACCACGGCTGGGGCTGGGGCGACCACCACGGCTGGGGCTGGGGCGGAGGACACCACCACGGCTGGGGCTGGGGCTGGGGCGACCACCACGGCTGGGGCTGGGGTGGAGGACACGGCCACGGCTGGGGCTGGGGCGGCTGAGTGTCAGCAGAACTGATCGCAACCCCTGACAACAAAGGGTGGATCCGGGTGCTCGATCCCATCGGGCACCCGGATCCATATGACGAAGCGCCTGATGTACCTGATGTGCCGGTGTCCGCGACGACGGAGGGACCGGATGGGGGTGGCCTGCAACGGCGAGCCCAAGTTGCGGCCCGCCTCCATCGGCGTCCTCCCTCTGACCGTCGCCCGCGATGCCGGGTGCAAGGTCGCCCACCTGCCCGGCCAGTGCATGCGGCGGATCGCTGGCCTCTATCCGGGCGAGGCAAGGACAGACGCGAAGGACACCGCAGTGATCGCGCACGCCGCCCGGACAATGCCGCACACCCTACGCTCGCTCGAGCTGACCGGCGAGATCAGCCCAGAAGTGACCGCGTGGGTGGCTTCGACCAGGACCTCGCCCTCGAAGCCACCCGCACCTCCAACCGGACACGCACCTACTCACCCAGTTCCACCCCAGCCTGGCAGGCGTCCTCAGACCCCGCCTGGACCATCCCGCCGTCAGCTGGAGATCGAGCCGTAACTCCCTTCTCATCGGCAGGCGCGCGAACCCTGATTCCGACGCTGGTTGGTGACGGACCTTGACGGTGGCTGCCTCCCCGTTTCGACGGTCTGATGGGGCACTTGGCGGACCGGTTCGCACGAGTCGAACCGCGTCGACCGGCGGCACGGCTGGTGCTCGGACTCCTGTCAGATCTGCCGCACAAGAACTGCTGGACGATCGCCGAGTGGGCCGGAGGGGCCGGCCCGTACGGCATGCAGCACATGCTGCGCCGTGCCTCCTGGGACGCCTGCGCCGTCCGGGACGGCGTTCGCGATTACGTCGTGGAAAACCTCCACAACGACGAGGCGGTCCTGGTGGTCGACGAGGCCGGCGACCTGAAGAAGGGAACCTCTAGGATCGGGGTCCAGTGCCACTGCACCGACACCGCCGGGCAGATCGAAAACGCGCAGGTCGCCGTCTACCTCGTCCACGCGGACACACGGCGGTGGACCGCGAGTTGTACGTGCCGCGTTCGTCGACGTGCGCCCCGGACCGCTGCCGGGCAGCGGGCCTGGGCGAAAGCACCGCCTTCGCAACCAAGCTGAAGTCACCACCGCCGCGGGGAAGTTCCGCGCGGACGGCCCGACCGCGAAGGCGCCGAAGCGGGCCTGGCAGAAGCTGTCGGCAGGGGCCGGCGCCTGGGGCCACCGGTTCTACGGCCGGGCCATCATCAGCCTGGCCGAACCCCGGCCCGGCGCACACCAACTGCTGACCCGCCGTAGCCCGCACCACTGGTGAACTCGCCTACTGTCGCTGTTGGTCGCCTGCCCCGGTGCCCCTGGCCACGCTGGTCCGCGTCGCCGGGTCCAGATGGCGGGTGGAGGAGACCTTTCAAACCGGAAAGGGACTGGACGAACACCACGTCCGCCGCTCCACTTCCTGGGTCCGCTGGGTCACCCGGGCAGGCTCGCCCACGCCCACGCCTTCGTCCGCGCCGGCGAACACGCCCGCCATCCCGCCCCGGACGGGCTGATCCCACTCACCTGCAACGAGACCCAGCGAATATTCACGACGCTGGTCGTCCCGCCCACTCACGATGTGGCGTACCGGCTCCGCTGGTCCGACCAGCGACGCCGCCACCAGGCCCGAGCCCCAAGCCGGCCACTGCCGCAGACAAGCCACGAATCACACAACCGGTTCAGCGGTGTGCTCGTGCCGGCTGACCTGTGCGACCGAAGCTTGATGGTTTGCCGCCGAAGGCCGACCGGGGGGTGTGTCCCGATGAGTAAAAGTACTCATGACACCCACCGAGGTGCGGGGGAGGATCAAGGGATGACGACGCTGAGGAAGACGAGGACCCGGCTCGGGATGCTGCCGTTGGCGGTGATGGTCCTGCTGGCGGCGGGGTGCGGAACGCAGCGGGCAGGGGATACGGCCGACGCGTACCGGCGTTCCCATCCAACGCCGACCGGCATATCGACGCCGAGTACACCAGCAGACTTCCCCTGCCCCGGCGAGAGCCCCAAAGCGGCGGCGCCCACGGCCGCCACCACCCCCAGCTCAACCGTGCCGCCCACCGACCACTACGCCGAAAACCACGGCTTCAGAGTGCCCTTGCCGCTCCACGGCCAGAGCCGCTGCGACGGACTCGCGGCGGTCCGACGTGTCAAGAACGCACTCGAACCGCTACGCCGGCGCGGCGATTTCGCCCCGGACAGCGTCCGCAGCGCGCTCGTCAACCTCGGCTATTCCGCAGGGAAGGTGCAGGCGTACCCCGACGGCCCCACCGGGGTCGGCTTCCTCATCGACATCGGCGCCTCTCCCTGGTGTGTCGAGGGCACGATGCGCAGTGACGCCACCAAGGCGGATGCCTTCGGCGGCTACCCCGATGGCACCGGCTGCGAGCCACCGGCAGGCGGCCACTGACCCCAGCCGCCCCCGCCAGTCAAACGCCGGCTGCTGTCGCGTCGCGTCGCCGACACGAGCCCGAACTGCTCGCACTCCTTGCCGAAGTCCTTCTCTGAGCGACCACTTGACCTGGGGCTCGACCTGGCTGGCGGCGGAGCCGTCCTGGCCATCGCGATCCTCCTCAACCAGGCCCAGCCGGAGCACTACATCTCCGGCCGGGCCATCCACCGCGCCTCCGAGAGCCACCGCGGCGAGGCAAGACCGACACCAAGGACATCGCCGTCATCGCCGACCAGGTCCGCGTCCGGCGCGACCTGCGCCCCTTGCGCGTCGACGACGGCACGATCACCAACCTCAAGCTCCTCACGGGGCGGCCCATGGACCTGGTCGCCGATCGCCCCCGCGGGGTCCACCGCCTGCGAGCCCAGCTCACCGGCATCTTCCCGGCCTGGAAAGGGCGGTGGACCTGACCAACATCCTTCCGCTCACTCTGCTGGTCGGCTACCGGACCCCGGCGGCCATCCGCCGGATCCCCACCCAGCGGCTCGAGACATGGCTGTGCAACCGGCACGTCGTCCGCCCGGACCGGCTTGCGGAGACCGCCGTACAGGCCGCCGAGCGACAACACACCAGCCTGCCTGGGGAGGATCTGGCCTCCGAGCTGGTGCGCACGCCGGCGAAGGAGGTGATGGGCCTCAACCAGCAGGTCGCCGGGCTCGACAAGGCGATCGAGACCCGGTTTCGCAGCCACTCACCTCCTAATGATGTTGTCAAGCCATCGCGGCGACGGGGAGGTTGGCTTGGTAGCACTGTCCGTCACGGATGAGAGCCCACAAGACATTCA
>NZ_JBSHAY010000032.1:0-2889 GCF_053611725.1 Streptomyces sp. NPDC054783
GGGCCCGACGGATCGTTCCGTCGGGCCCTCTGCCGTACAGAAGGGGTCAGCGCGCGGCCGGAACCGCTCGCCCGTTCGCGGCCGTCGCCGGCTTGGGGTTGAGCAGCCGCTCGGCCAACTCACCGAAGACGAGGCCGAATCCGGCCCACAAAGTCGTCTGGATCGCCAGTGCCGAGAGCCGGAACCGCCACAGCAGCGTGGCCGGGAAACCCTTGGGCACCTCGTTGACGACGGGCAGGAACTGGTAGGCCAGGCCGATCAGGACGGTGAACGCGACCACCGCGGCCACCGTGGCCCACCAGGTGCCAAGGCGCGGGGTGAGCCGCTTGCCCAGGATGGTGACGGCGACCGCCAGCAGGACGCTGAGCAGCATCATCAGGAAGTACAGGGTGGTCCGCTTGCCGATGGTGTCGGGGTTGCCGATCGACGGCGGGTTGGCGGGGTACTTCAGGAACGGCACGACGTACACGGCGAGCAGCGCACAGCCCGACAGCAGCAGCGCCGTGGCGCGCGGGCCGAAGCGGCCCACGCGGCCGAGGGCGAAGCCGAAGGCGAGCGCGGCGATGCCGCCGAAGGCGACCCCGTAGACGAGGACACCGGTGGCGAGGCCGGCGGTCGACTGCAGGGAGCGGGAGACGACCTCCATCTCGTGCTCGTGGGAGTGGGCCTCCTCGAAGCTGATCGCCTTGTCGACGTTCGGCTCACCGAGGACGTACGCCACGACCAGGGCGAGCACACCGGCCGCGAGACCGGCGAGCATGCCCCGGACGAGAAGGTTCCGTACGGTTGCGGAGTTCATGGGCGCGGTGGTGTTCCTGCGTCAGTGGCAGGGGAAGCCCAGCAGGTGGCGGGCGTCGTGCACCCACTCGTGGACGTCCGTGCCGTTGAACACGGAGGTGGCGCCCTGCTCGGCGCCGACGAAGTAGAGCAGGACCAGCATGAGGATGCCGAAGAAGACCGCCCAGGGAGCAATCGCCTTCAGCGGCAGTTTGGCGGGAACGACGGGGGTGGTGGCTGTCGGCTGGGCGACGGTCTGCGCCATGGCAGGACCTCCTCTGGGAGTTCGCGTCCCATCTCGGTGGTGCACAGGACGACGGCCACGGGTCTGACTCACGAGCCCCTGAGGGTCCCGCACACAGTGGCGCGACCGTGCCGGATTTCCACCGGCTTCCGTTTCGCCGTCATCGATATCGGACCGACCGTACCGCGTGACGCGCGCATGGCCAAGACCGCCTCCCTCCCAAGTGATCTTCCTCTCCCACCAGGTGGGACGGTACGAAACCGGTGGGTCGGCGGTGAACGCCCGGCGGGATCACGCGCCCGGTGAGCGGGAATCCGTGCGGCGGCGCGGTGGGGCGAAGGCGTACAGGTCGAGGATGTCCGGCACGGGGGCCACGCCGGGGCCGCCGGCGCGCACCCAGGCGACGATGTCCTCGGTCGCGTCAGGGTCGTTGACGAGCCCGAGCCAGACCGGCCGCGCGCCGGCGGCCCGGCCCGCGGCGGACGGCTGTACGACGACGACGTTGGCCTGGTCGCACACGTCGAGGCAGTCGGAGATGCGCACCGGCACCTCCGCCCGCAGACGCGCGGTCTGCGCCGCGTGATCGACCCCGGTCACCTTGGGACTGCCACAGCAGCAGTCCCGGCACAGGACGACCCGGCACGGTGCCGCACCGCTCTCCGCCGCGGCGTCGTCCGACGCCTCTTCCGCCGGCCTCTCGGGCACGCCGCGTCACTCCCTGCCGTCGCCTTGTGTCGCCGGTCATGATTCCACGGCGGAGAACAGCCGGTCGCCGAGGGCGTGTTCGACTGTGCAGGTGGCGGGAAAAAGGGTTGGGCGGGCTGATCATCGATCTGGTAGCTTGCAGTCGACCGTGAACCCGCCCGAGGAGGTGAGACCCATGAACGCTGTATCCGTATGGGTGCTCCCCCTCGTCGTCACGGTCGGGCGATCGACGTAGGTGTCGCCGGGAGCGCCTGGAGAACAAGGCACTCCCGAAAGGCAACACACCATGAAATCTCTGCAGTTCATCGCCGAGTCGTCCGCCAACGGCCTGATCGAACGCGACTTCACCGTGGGCGAGGTCCCCGGTGTCCTGTGGTCGCCCGCATCCGGCGCGGACCGTGCGCCCCTGGTCCTGATGGGCCACGGCGGCGGCAACCACAAGAAGCATCCCGCGATGGCGGGGCGTGCGCAGCTCCTGGTGAGCGGCTGCGGCTTCCACGTCGCCTGCATCGACGCACCCGGTCACGGCGACCGGCCGCGCACGGCACACGACGAGCAGGAGATCGCCGAGCTGTTCCGGGTGAGGGCGGCGGGCGAGCCGGAAGGCCCGGTCGTCGTCCGCTACAACGCCCACCTGGCGGAGCTCGCCGTACCCGAATGGCAGGCGACCCTGGACGCCCTCCAGGAACTTCCGGAAATCGGCGCCGACGGGCCCGTCGGCTACTTCGGCATCAACATGGGCACCGCGATCGGCGTGCCGCTGGTGGCGATCGAACCCAGGATCACCGCCGCGGTCTTCGGTCAGCACTGGCCCGACGTCCTGGCGGAGCAGGCGAAGCAGATCACCATCCCGATCGAGTACGACATGCAGTGGGACGACGAGCACATCCCGCGCGAGGCCGGTCTGGCGCTCTTCGACGCCTTCGCCTCGCAGGAGAAGACCCTGCACGCCAACGCGGGCAGGCACAAGGAGCTCCCCCGGTTCGAGGCCGCCAGCGCGGTGCGGTTCTTCGCCCGGCATCTCGGCCGAACGGCCGCCGTGCCGGCCTGACATGAGCCGTGGGGGCGCCCCGCCGGCCCGGGGGGCGCCCCCCCCCCCGCCCCGGGGCGGGGGCCGGGGGTGGGGAGCCAGCCGGGGGGGGGGTACGCCCGCCTCTTAGCCC